>NZ_LJOU01000113.1:0-16957 GCF_001672085.1 Anabaena sp. AL93
TTTCTGAACTCCTGATAGCGAAGCGTGGCGTTAGCCATACTTCTGAATGGGCGCAGGCCCTGCGCCCCTACCTCCTGATAGCGTAGCGTGGCGTTAGCTATACTCCTGTTCAATAAAATATCCTAGCAGTGTGTTATGTAAATAAACAGTCTGCTAGGAATAAGTAATATTGCTTGCCATGTTTGAGCGGGTTAGTATTTATTTGCATAAAAATACTGTCCTACGGCTAACTACAATAAACAAAAAAGGTGTATAAATTGGTTAAGATAATTCATGGAAATGGTTAATTTGTGATTAAAATCAAAGTCCGAGATTGCTAACGGGTGTATTTTTTTTGGTAATCTAAACTGGCACTTTTAGGGTTTTTCATAGTCGTGACAACCCTGACTGTGGCAAAACAAGTGATTAAAGAGAATTTTATGGCGCTTATAGTTCAAAAATACGGTGGTACATCTGTTGGTTCAGTCGAACGGATTCAAGCTGTAGCAATGCGGGTTGAAAAAACTGTCAAAGCTGGAAATTCTGTTGTAGTAGTGGTTTCTGCAATGGGTAAAACCACTGACGGGTTAGTTAAACTAGCTAATGACATCTCTAAAACTCCTAGTCGTCGGGAAATGGATATGCTGCTTTCCACAGGGGAGCAAGTTACCATTGCTTTACTAAGTATGGCATTGCAGGAAATTGGCCAACCAGCAATTTCGATGACTGGCGCTCAGGTGGGCATTGTTACCGAAGCAGAACACTCTCGCGCTCGGATTTTACATATTGAAACTGAACGCTTAATGCGGCAAATTAATGGCGGCAAAGTGGTTGTGGTTGCCGGATTTCAAGGAATTAGCAGTACAGAAGAATTAGAAATTACTACTTTGGGACGTGGTGGTTCTGACACTTCCGCAGTGGCGATCGCCGCCGCTATCGGTGCAGATTTTTGTGAAATTTATACAGATGTTCCGGGAATTTTAACTACAGATCCGCGTCTTGTTCCTGAAGCCCAATTATTGACAGAAATCACGAGTGATGAAATGCTGGAATTGGCTAGTTTAGGGGCGAAGGTATTACATCCCAGGGCTGTGGAAATTGCCCGCAATTATGGCGTTCCCCTGGTGGTACGGTCAAGTTGGACGGATCAGCCCGGAACTTGGGTAACTACGCCGTCAAGGCAAGATCGGGCGTTGGTAAATTTAGAATTGGCACGACCAGTGGATGCTGTGGAGTTTGATATTCAACAGGCAAAGGTGGCTTTATTGCGTGTTCCTGATAGACCAGGGATAGCAGCCCAGTTATTTGGGCAAATTTCCCAGGAAAATGTTGATGTGGATTTAATTATTCAGTCTATTCATGAAGGTAATACTAATGACATTGCTTTTACAGTAAATACTTCAATATTAAAACGGGCGGAAGCAGTATCATTGGCTATAGCACCGATATTTAAAAATCAGCATAGTTCAGATGAAGCGGAAGTAATAGTAGAAAAAGATACTGCTAAAGTGAGTATTGTCGGGGCGGGAATGATTGGTCGTCCGGGGGTAGCAGCGCAGATGTTTACAACTTTGGCGGAAGCTGGTGTGAATATTCAGATGATTTCTACCAGTGAAGTTAAGGTGAGTTGTGTTGTGGATATTGGGGATTGCGATCGCGCTATAGCTGCTTTGTGTCATACTTTTGAAATCAACTCTTCTTCTGCTTCTCTCTCCTGTGCTGCGACTAAAGCCCCTGCTGTGCGTGGTGTCGCTTTAGACATGAACCAAGCCCGAATTGCGATTCGGCAAGTACCAAATCATCCGGGTATGGCTGCCAAATTGTTTGGATTTTTAGCGCAACATAACATCAGTGTGGATATGATTATTCAATCCCAACGTTGTCGAATAGTAAATGGTGTTCCCGGAAGGGATATTGCCTTTACTGTGGCGAGAATGGATGCAGAAAACGCTCAACAGAGATTAAAAGCAGTTGCCAAAGAGTTTGATTGGGGTGAGGTAGTATTAGATCAGGCGATCGCTAAAGTTAGTATCGTTGGTTCTGGGATGGTAGGACAACCGGGCATAGCCGCTAAAATGTTTACAGCCTTAGCTAAAAATCACATCAACATTCAAATGATAGCCACTTCAGAAATTAAAATTAGTTGTGTTGTCGGACAGGATGAAGGTGTCAAAGCATTACAAGTTATTCACTCAGCTTTTGATTTAGCTGGAAGTGAAAAATTTGTAGTTCCAGCGTGAAAATACCCAACCTGATTTTTCTCCTAATTGCAGCATTTGCAGAAATCTCCGGTTGCTACAGTTTTTGGGCATGGTTAAGATTAGGAAAAAGCGTCCTTTGGGTTATTCCTGGAATTTTTGCTTTGATCATCTTTGCTGTGTCCCTAACTAAAGTAGATGCCGATAATGCTGGCAGAGTTTATGCTGCCTATGGAGGAATTTATATCCTTTCATCCTTGCTGTGGTTATGGCTATTTGAAGGAGTAAAACCGAATAGATGGGATTTATCAGGTGTGATAATTTCCGTTTTGGGAACGGTAATTATTTTATTCGGTTCACATAGATAATTAAAATCTCACGCAAAGGAAGACAAAAACATTTTCTTAATTATACTAAACACGGGTGAGATTTAAACTTTTGCCAAATGACAAATAACCTAACTCGTCTCGTTCCCAGTCTCTGACTGGGAATGAATTCTAGAAGGCTCTGCCTTCAATGATATTAGAGCATCAACTGCATTCCTAGTCAGAGACTAGGAACGAGATGTGGTAGGGATTTGAGCTTAAGTTGACACATATCAGCTTTTGCTTTACCCCTAGGTTTAGAATCAAACAATCAAGCCGTTTTGAGTATATATCGAGTATATTATAGCCTCCTCCTCGCCTGCGAGGGTGCTGGGGTTCTTATAGCTGACTGAATAAAAAAACGCTGTATCTCTCATTAATAAGATTTACCATCACTACCAAAGTATTCTCGATAGGCACAAACTTGATTATCTCGAATATCAAAAGCAATTGCAACTCGATTTTTATAAGGATTACCAAATAAGTTACCTTCATCCCGAAATTCAAAAATCACTGTTTTTTCATTGCTAGTAATATTGTCTAAAGAGGTAATCTTAATTCCTAGTTGGAAGGACTCAGAAACATATTCAAAAAACTCCTTTGCTCGTTTTTTACCTACATTTAAACCGTGAAATTTTCCCATAGGAAACCAAAAGGTAAAATCATCTGTCAGCATATCTAAAAATGCCTGCCAATTACCAGTTTCTAAACCTTGTACAAAATACCCAAATGCCTGATTAGCGACATTTAAGGTGCGTTCTGATTGTGTAGTCATCTATCTATTCGTAATTTTTGATTTTTTGATAAATTACCACGCCAACAGCGTGGTAATTAAAATGATGCCAAATTATGCAAGTCTGCGTTTAACTTCCTCTACCAAATCTGCCAAATTCACTTCTATTTGTTCACCACTTTGTAAATCCTTCAATGATGATTTTTGCGCTGCTGCTTCTTCCCCACCAATAATTACACAAAATCTAATTCCTTGCTTATCTGCGGCTTGAAATTGTTTACCTAAAGGGCGTTTTTCAAAGTTAGTCACAACATTAATTCCCCCTTGACGTAACTGTTGCGATACTTGTAAATAAACAGGCATTAAATCCTCTTGCATATTTACTACTACAACTTGGGCAGGTGTGGCGGATAAAGTAGTCAGAATACCCGCTTTTAATAACCGGCTAATTAACCGAGTTAAACCAATGGAAATACCCACACCGGGCATTTTTTCACCAATGAATGTTCCCACTAATTCTTCGTACCTACCACCAGAACAAATACTCCCCAAAGCCCCATGACCTAATAAGGTAGTTTCGTAAACAGTGCCAGTATAATAATTTAAACCACGAGCAATAGATAAATCAATACAGAAACGTTTATCAGCAACTCCTAAATTTCTCACTCCATTAATTACAGTTTCTAATTCAGTAACCCCTAAATTAAATTGTTCTGCATCTGGCAAACTTTCAGCCAGGTGTTTGAGTTTATCTAAAATATCATCAATACTGCCATCAATTTTCACAAACTCAATAATTTTTTCCGTTTGTTCTGAGGAAATACCTTCTGTCTCTAATTCTTGTTTAACTTTAGCTTCGCCAATTTTCTCCAAATTATCAATAATACTAATACAGGTTTTAATTTGGTTTTCAGCAACTCCTACTGATTGAAAAAAACCTGTGAGGATTTTGCGGTTATTAATACGAATGACAAAATCACCAATATTAATTTTTTCAAATATTTCCGTGATAATTGCCGGCATTTGGGCATCATAAAGTAAACTCAGTTTACCACGAGCAACCACATCAATATCACATTGTCGAAACTGCCGAAACCGTCCATCTTTTGCCCGTTCACCCCGAAATACCATGTCCGTTTGATAACGAGCAAAAGGAAAAGTTAATTCATTTAAGTGACGGGCAATATACGCAGCAAGAGGAACAGTTTGATCAAATTTTAAAGCCCTGGCTTCTGAACCAGTTTCTCCAGATTTATCCTTTTCTGCTTGGCGATTTGGTGGTAAAATTGGCTCAATACCATAAATAATATTATCACCTTGATTACCTTTAGCTTGTAGAACTTCTAACCTTTCCACCGCTGGAGTTTCAATAGGTGTAAAACCATAACTTTCAAAAACCTGACGAATAATATCTAGTAAATATACTTCTAGACGCTTTTCGCTAGGTAAAAATTCGGGAAAACCGCTAGGAGTAGAAAAGTTAATTTTGTCACTTTTAGTCATTTTTTTACCTTAATAAATGGGAAATTAATTACAAAAAAAGGGAACAGGGAACAGATAAGAAACTAAAGTTTCACCAGTTTAGAGCTTCAGTCAAGAAAAAGATGTTTTTAAAAGATGCGTAGCACGAAAAAAAACAGTGTCATTATTTCAATCTCATGTTTTTAAACATGAGTTTTTTCTGTTCCCTGTTGCTTCTTCCTCTGAAAGACTATTATCCAATAAGTAAGTGGGCGTTAAAAAGTATAATATAAACCTAAACCCCCAACCCCCTTCCCTGGTAGGAAAGGGGGAGTCAAAGCCTCTCCCCTGGTAGGGGAGAGGTTTGGAGAGAGGTTTTATATTTAATTGTGCCAAGCTACTTAGGGTTTGCTGAAAAAGTTGTCTGTGAGGGCTAGAAGTATGGCTAACGCCACGCTACGCTATCAGGAGGTAGGGGCGCAGGCCCTGCGCCCATTCGGGAGTATGGCTAACGCCACGCTACGTTATCAAGAGGTAGGGGCGCATGGCCTGCGCCCATTCGGGAGTATGTCCCTGCGCCACGCTGCGTTATCAAGAGGATTTAGAAGAAGTTAGAAGTAATATCAAGTCTGGAAAATTGAGCGATCTTTTCTTTGATAATAAACAGAATTGACTTTTTGTCTGTATTCGATTTTATTGTGTTCACTTACTTACCCAGTTTCTATATCCCTACTCTTCATTATTAAACCACCAAGGGTCTTTATCAAAGTTAGTTTTAATCAAAAAGGCTTTTTTTCGCATAAAGCGTTTAAAGGCAGCTTTACCCATGCGTGAACCTCCCAAACCAGAAAATTTAAAGGAATTTTTCTCTCCTTCGTGCATCATAGCTGTTAAACCTGCATCATTAATACTAATAGCACCTACATCTATTTGCATACCAATTTCTAATGCTAACTCTTCTGATTCAGAAAATATAGCAGCACTTAATCCATAAATAGAATCATTAGCTAAATTTATCGCTGCTTCTATATTAGCAAAAGGCATAATCGGCATAATTGGACCAAATGTTTCTTCAATCATGACTTTCATAGAATGATCAACTTCAGTCATAACCGTAGGACGACACCACCAACCTCCACCTAATTCTTCTACTTTACCACCAGAGTGAATTACTGCACCTTTGGCAACAGCATCTAACAGATGATCATTAATAATAGCCGCTTGTTTTTCACAAATAATTGGACCAATTTCACCACTTTCAATAGTTGGATATGCCAATTTCAATTCATGGGCTTTAGTGACTAATTGATGATAAAATTCTTCAAATATAGATTCAGCAACATAAATTCTTTCAATTGATGAACAGGACTGTCCAGAATTCACAACAGAACCCCACAAAATTGCTGAGGTTGCTAAATCTAAATCTGCTGATTCTAAAACAATAGCTGGGTCTTTTCCTCCTAGTTCTAAGAAAGCAGGAATAAATTTTTGGGCTGCCGCTTCTGCCACTAACCGCCCAGTTTCTACACTACCTGTAAAACAAATTAAATCTACATCTTCTATTAAATCTGCTCCTGTTTGTCCTGCTCCTTCAACAAAGTTTAAAACATCACGTAATTGAGGAATTGTATTGATTATAGTCATCAAAGGAGCAACAAATCGGGGAGTAATTTCACTAGGTTTAACTATTACGGCACAACCCGCCAGTAAAGCCGGAATCGTATCAATTGTAGATAACAATAGGGGGAAATTCCAAGGACTAATTACGCCAACTAGAGGATAAGGAACAGCCATTTGTTGTAAAGCAATAAAAGGAATAGATGTATTTTTTGCTGTCCCTTGTATTAATTGTGGAGCTAAATTACACCATTTATCAATACTAGAAATAAAAGAATCTACTTCTGTCACTGATGTTGATAATCTTCCCGTATCACTAACTAAAGCTTCTATTAATTGTGTTCGGTCTGATAATATAGCTTGTTTCCATGCTTTTAAAGCGGCAATTCTGCCTTCAATTCCTAATTTTTGCCAGATAATTTGTCCTCTCCGCAAACGGTGACATTGCTGGGAAAGTAATTTTGGTGGTGGAGGAACGATGACATAATCAAATTTACCTGTGCGGGGGTTGCGGACTTCTATTGGTTTACTCATTTGTGATTAATTTAAATTTTATCTCTCGCAAAGGCGCAAAGGCGCAAAGGAAGAAATACCGTAAGCTTCCGAAAACGTTTTTACAGTATTTATTGTATTCTCAAAATAGTCCATTTAGAGTTATTTGTATGTCTGCTGCTCAAAAACTGCGCGAATTACTGGCACGTCCTGAAATTATCGTTATTCCTGGTGTTTATGATTGTTTGAGTGCAAAATTGGTAGAAAAGGCGGGTTTTGATGTCGCTGCTACCAGTGGTTTTGGGATTGCTGCTTCTACCTTGGGTTTACCTGACTATGGTTTTCTCACTGCTACGGAAAATTTATCCACTGTCGGGAGAATAGCTCAGTCAATTAATATACCCTTGATTGCTGATTGTGATACGGGTTATGGTAATGCTTTAAATGTGATGCGAACTGTAAAAGATGCGGTGCAGTTGGGTTTAGCTGGGATTATTTTAGAAGACCAAGAATGGCCGAAGAAATGCGGACATTTTGCAGGTAAACGGGTGATTTCGATGACGGAACACGCGGGGAAAATCCGGGCTGCGGTGGAAGCACGTGGTGATAGCGGTTTGGTCATTATAGCCCGAACTGATGCCCGTGCGCCTTTGGGGTTGGAGGAAGCCATTGCTCGTGGTCAATCATACATCAATGCTGGTGCAGATGTCTTGTTTGTGGAAGCTCCCCAATCTGTGACAGAGTTGGAAATTATAGGTGCTGCTTTTCCTAATGTGCCATTGGTAGCAAATATTGTTGAAGGTGGGAAAACTCCCGCTATTTCCCCCGCAGAATTGCAAAATTTGGGGTTTAAAATTGTCTTTTTCCCTCTGACTGCATTGATGGCTGTAACTGAGGTAATGAGTGGTTGTTTTCGTCATTTAAAGGAACAGGGAAGGACTGATAATTTATCTGGTTTGATGAATTTTCAGGATTTTCAAGAATTGATGAATGTGCCGCAATATTTATCTGTGGAGAAGGAGTATAAGGAATGAATAATATCCAAAGATAATTATGATGCGGATATTTTAATGAAGGTTTTATTTGAGATACTTAGCGAAATAGAACCTGTTAGAAATCAAAAACCTATTTTTACTCACAGTAGCTTTTCTGAGCGTCCTATATCACCAGCATTTACAATTCGTGACTGGTTATACCTAAAATCTAAATCCTCTCAAGGAGAAGATCAAGAAATTAGTCGAATTTTGTTAATTAAGTTAATGAATAACGGACTTCATATAGATGAAATATTAGATGCTGAGGTAGCTTACCATGAATGCCATTTTAATCATCAAGATGTTTCTGGTAGTTCTTTAGCAGGATCAGTTTATTTAAAAGGGATTTTAATTAGCTTAGAGAATGCACCAGATTTTATATGTGAATATATTCACTTAAAATGCAGTGAGGATGGCAAACTTTATAAAGAAGTAGATATTCTTAATTTAACTAATTCAATTCATGCTAAAAAATTACGTCCGCGTTATGTGGCTAGTGATAAACATACACCTGAAGGTAAAGGTATTTATCGTGGTAGAAGGGGATCTCATATGGATTTAAGTGATGAAGAAGCTCAATCAGTTCTAGATCAAGCTATTCCCAATGGTAGACAATACTATGGTTATTATCAGGGCAAATTTTATGAATTTCAGTCAGATAATGTTGGTGGGTTTCATGGTTATCTTGTAGAAGAAAAAGAAGTACCTTATAAAATAATTGAACATTTTAGACAATGATGAAAATCGCCACTGGTAATCCTATATAATTGATATTATTGATTCTATATTATTTAATTTTATAATTTTTGCTTCTTTTTTTTGTATATCATATTCAAAATTCCATAGACCTTTACTACCATTTTCCCAACCTATTTCAAACCCAATATAGTTAGCTTTTGCTCTTTCACAAAAAGCATCTTTAGCAGTACCAATATCAACCAAGATATCTTTAAGCGTTAAACCTCTATCTAATATCTTGTTTAAATAAGATTGGCGTAGAAGTAGTAATGATTGTAAAACTGAAGATTTACCTGTACTGTTTAAACCAGAAAGTAGAGTTAGAGGTCTGAATTCTAATAACTGATTTTCAAAAGCCTTGAAATTTATTAAGCGCAGAGAACTAATCATAACAATACTTCCTGAATAATTTTACCGATAGTTTCAAATCTATACTCTACTTTTTTAGCAGTTTGGGATATGGATGCAAGAAACTCTTTATCATTGTCTGTATATTCAATAAACTTGTCAATTAGTTTTTGCTTGTATTTTTTTAATTTTTCTATATCTTCATCACTCAGTTGGCTAAGATGAAATGACCAAGCTTCAAAGAGGGGCTTATTAGGTGGAAAAGTTTTATTATCTTTATGAGAAATCTTGCGAAAAGCATTCTTTCCAAGAATATCATAAGCCGCCAACATTGACTTTTTAAATTTTTCCTTAATATTTGTTAATTCTGAATTAGTGAGATTATTTATTTTAGATAAAGCTTCACTTAAAAATAAATCTCTGGAATTGTCTTTATAATCTTTATAAGATGTTAGAATAAAAGCCAGATAACCAAGTATAAATTCTCGATCATCCATACGCTTTTTTCTTTCTTCACGAAGATTAAGAACCTGCGTAAATTCATCTGAATTTGCAAGTTCTCGTAATAATTCATTGGCTTTTCCTGGGTTTAGTGCATGACGTAGTTCTTGGTTTGAAAGAGGTACACCCCCTGTTTTAATTCTTTTAAAGATATTATATTTTACTTCTGTAGGAGTACCTTTTTCAAGTAAATAAACTACGGGCTGAGTTTCCAGAATTCGTCGTTGATATCTTGGTTCTAATTCATCATAAGTTTTACCATTAAGATTTGTAAGGTATTCTAGTCCACTTAGGGTGAGTTTTTTTTCACTTTTATCACTAACAAAGTGACTCAAAGCATATAATCTTTGTAACCCATCTATAACTACCCATTTATCATCATTAGTAGCATCTATATAAAAAGCTGGTAGGGGAATGCGAATCAGAATAGACTCAATTAGTCGGCTTTGAGCATCTAGCTTCCATATATTTGCCTGACGCTGAAAATCAGGTGCTAAATCAAGTGCTTCTTTCCCAATTCGTCTTAATAATTGTTCAATTGTTGGTTGTCTCGTGGCAATATTAATTTTATCAGGATCATATTCAAAAGTAACTTTTTCATATTCTTCATCATCACTATCTTCTAAATCTAAATCTTCATTATCATTTAAATCTGTCACGGCATTGACTCCTTAATAATTCTATTCATATCCCCTCCCATCCCCATCAAATCCAAAATTTATCTTATCGCATTTTTAACCCAAAATCCCAATAATATTACATAATATTACGCTTCCGGTTCAATTCCCAAAGCCCGTAATTGTGCAGTCAAGCGATTCGCTCTTTCTTCACCAGTTAATAATAAATTACCTTGCAAATCCCACCACCGCAACCAGGGTAATTCTGCATTCTGATATTCTCCCTGCCATAAACCCAACTCCACACCCATAGGTGTAATTGAATAATGTCCTCGTTCATTTGCTGCTAATAACTGATATTTTCCACCAATTAATTCATAAACTTCTATACTGGCTTTATTTACTTCATAAATGCCGTAAAAAGGAGTACGAATTACCTGCTCATAAATCCAAAATTTACCTTTCCAAGGAGTTTTATCTCGTTCTTCTGCACCATTCCCCGAAACAAATTCTAAAACAATTGATGGAGCAATAAATTCTTGCCAAAGGACATAGGAGCGTCGGGTTTTACCATTTAAGGTAGGTGGTACACTGGGAACATAGAACCAGTCTGGTGCTTCTGCACCTTTCTCAGGTGGTTCAGTAATACGCCAATAAATGCCTAAATCTTGTCCAATAAAATATTGACTATCAGGATAAAGTTTTTGTAATACTGGTTTGATAGAATCAGTTAGTAGAATACTTTGGGGATGTTCTTGCCAATTTTTCACAAATGTACCGTCCGACTCTGGTAGTTGGGTATGATCTGGAAGAGAGGTCTCTGGATAAGGGCGTAAGTCTTGATCTTCCTGGATATCAGTTGTAAAAGTCATTATGTCCTCCTGCTGGTGTGAGGTTTATTCTAGTTTAGCAAAATTAAGGTGTAAAGCGATCGCACCTAACTGAATGTGATCGCATTTCTATTCAGGGCTATTTCATTCTAAACATAATCCGCCCAGAATTTAAGTGCTGGGCTAATAAATCAAGTCCGTTAAAACGGACTATAAACTTTTCTTTAGTCGTCTTGAGACGACTTTTGCTATTAGACTCAGAATTCATTCTGAGGCGGGTTAAATAAGAATGAAATAGCCCTTGCATTTCCATTTAACTAACTTTCCCCACCCCCGCTAAATCCAAAATCGGTGCAATCAAATCCTCCCGCTTCACCGCCATTAGATGCACACCCTGACACAATCCCCGCGCAGTTTGCACTTGTTCGGCGGCAATTTTCATGCCTTCTTCTAGAGGATGTTTCGCTTTTGCTAATCTCTCAATAATGTGTTCAGGAATATTCACACCGGGAACAGCCTTATTAATAAACTGGGCATTTTTTGCCGATTTCAACAGAAAAATTCCTGCCAAAATTGGTTTATTGTAACCACAGGCAATTTTATTCATGAACTTTTCTAGTATTTCAAAATCAGTAATTAATTGACTTTGAAAAAATTGCGCCCCGGCTGCTATTTTCTTTTCAAACCGACTTTGTAAACCTGACCAACTTTTCGATTGAGGATCTACTGCTGCACCTGCAAATAAATCTAATGCGCCATCAGTGAGGGGTTTTTCATTAAAATCAAAACCCTGATTCATGTTTCTAATTAACTGCAATAGTCGCACAGCTTCCAAATCAAAAACGGCTTTTGCTTGAGGATGATCACCGGCTTTTACAGGGTCGCCAGTTAAAGCTAAGATGTTGCGGATACCCAAAGCATGAGCGCCCATTAAATCTGCTTGTAATCCAATTCTATTGCGATCGCGGCAAGCAAACTGACAAATCGGTTCAATCCCATTTTGCAATAAAATCACCGAGGCTACCAAGGAAGACATCCGCATTACGGCACGGCTACCATCAGTAATATTGACAGCATGAACCCTTCCCTTAAGAGTCGCCGCCATTTCGATGGTATGGATAGGATCTCCGCCCTTGGGAGGTGCAACTTCGGCGGTAATTAAAAAGTCACCCTTTTGGGCGGCTGTGCGGAAGTTGTTAAAAGCACTAAAGCTATAAGTATCCGGCATAGTTCAAATTTATCTTGAGGTTTTCTTAAAGAGTAAAACGAATTACACATTAAAGACTAAACCTTAGTTATAGAAATATCCGGTAAACGTAAAACTCAGCGGTTTTAGCCCTGAGATAAGTAGTGAGACAGAATTAATTACACAATGTCATTGCGTAAGCGTTGCGTGGCGTTAGCCATATGGAACGAAGTGAAATGAAGCAATCGCCAGGGTTGTGATTGCTTCCCTTCGCTCGCAATGACTGTAAATATTTTTGTCCAATTACTTATAAGTGACACGGGCGGTTTTAACAGCAGTGGTATTTTATGCTAAAATGAGATTGTGAGTAAGAATAACTATCTACGTGTTGAAACATCCTAGTATCGGAGAAATCCCGGCTCCCGTGAAACAACGGTTAGGTTTAAGTCCTAACGGCAGTATTGACAAGAAAGAGCGATTAATGGCAGGTTGTGGAGCGTACCGGATCTTGGCCCAGTGATGGACTCTGAAAGCACCAAAATGATCAAAGTAGCTAGAAACCTAAGCTGGACTTAGAGTAACTAAGTAGGCGTTGTTTGACGAACGCAGCGAGAATTAGACTTTGGGTACTCCCTAATCTAAATCTGTCAGCAGAATCTCAGCGGCTTTAGCCAGTGAGAGTGTCAAATATTACTCACTCAGATATCTTTTTCAGATCCCCGACTTCTCAAAGAAGTCGGGGATCTAAACCCTGTAAAAAATTACAACGGAACAGTGAAACCCAAAGCCGCTTTCACATCTGCTAGAGTAGAGTTAGCGATCGCTCTGGCTTTCTCCCCACCATCCCGCAACACTGACTCTAAATAACCCTTATCCGCCATTACCTCCTGATATTTGTCCTGAATCGGCTTTAAAGCATGAATCGCCGTTTCTGTCAATAAAGGTTTGAACTGTCCCCAACCCATATCTGCACATTCAATCGCTACCTCTTCCTTAGTTTTTCCAGCCAGCAGCGTATACAGTGTCAATAAATTATGGCATTCTGGGCGTTCTGAATCATCAAAGGTTAAACCCTTCACCAAATCAGTTTTACAGCGTTTAATCTTCTTAGTAATCTCCTCTGGAGAGTCTAAAATATTAATTCGGCTCAATTCTGAAGGATCTGATTTTGACATTTTCCTTGTCCCATCTGTCAAACTCATCACCCTTGCACCTTCCTTTCTAATCAAAGGATCTGGCAATTTTAATACAGGTGCTTTTTTGGCAAATTGGTGATTAAACCTATTAACAATATCCCTTGTTAGTTCTAAATGTTGCTTTTGGTCTTCACCCACTGGCACTTTATCAGCTTGATAAAGGAGAATATCTGCCGCCATGAGTACAGGATAATCTAATAAACCAACACCGACATTTTCCCCTTGTTTAACAGCTTTTTCCTTAAACTGAATCATATCTTGCAACCAGTTCAGGGGGGTAATGCAATTTAGCAACCAAGTGAGTTCACTGTGTGCGGAAACGTGGGACTGAACAAAGATATGAGAGTGTTGTAAATCAATACCACAAGCTAAATATAAAGCAGCAATCTTGTAAGTATCAGCCGCTAAAGTGGCGGGATTATGCGGTACAGTGATAGCGTGTAAATCTACCACACAAAAGAAATTTTCATACTGGTCTTGAATTTCTACCCAGTTGCGAATCGCACCTAAATAGTTACCTAAGTGTAAGTTACCAGTTGGTTGAACTCCCGACAAAACGCGCTGTTTACCCATAATTATCCGTTATTTATCTCCTCTTCCCCGCTTTGTAAATGGGGCGGTTACAAGACTCATTTTAGTAGTCATTGGGAGTGATTGGGGATTAGTGATGAGGTTATTAAGAGCATCTTTCCTCTTTTTCTGACTTTTGCCAGAAGTTTCTGGAGTTACCAGGTAAGGGGAAAACTCAGTTATGCAACTAAATAAGTAGGATCAATCTGAAAAAACACAGCTAAATCTTGAATTTGTTTTTCTGTTAATTGGCGTTTACCATTAAGAATATCTAAAACTATTAACTCACTTTCTAAGATAGAAACTAAATCTTTTGGTTGCAGATTAGATTCTTCTAACAAAGCTTGAAGGAGTGCTATACCTGTTAAGGTAGGTATTATTTCATGTTGTTGTTCATAATCATAAACAAGAGTAGCAAGAACCTTCAGATAGTCTCGATCATCTTGTGTAATATTTCCTTGATCCAAAATAGAATTAATTTGATTTTGAGTAGCAATTAATTCATCTTCATTGGTAATTGGTCGAGGAGGAAATGTGGTAATTAGTTTTATATAGTAGTTACTAGGAATTTTTAAACCACTCGTCATTTTTCCAATTCTCCTTATCGTATTCAGCATGAGTGAGTACAGCACGTATAAATAAGAGTTGATACTCATAATCTATATAGGTTATCAAACGATAATGATTACCTTTGATATTAAAAACAGTAAAGTTACCAACTAAATCTGCTGATGGAAAAATTTGTCTGACATCATTAAACTTTTCCAATTGAGAATCAGATATACGTTGATACCATAGTAAAAGTCCTGATTCTGCTAGGGAGTGCTTTTCCCAAAAGTCCCTAAGTATTTTTTTGCTAATAACACGCATCAATTTAAGAAAATAATATTATAACCATTTTTAAGTAAATTTACCAAATATTTTATCTCAGATTTGAGACGTAAATAAATTTTGTTTGCTGAACTGTAATTTATCTTTACCTTATCTATTTCTTTTCTTAAATATAAAACTAAAAGAATCTGTACCTCCAGAGAGATAAAAACCAACTGACCTAACTTTTATAGTTCAAATTAAATAGGTTTTGATCAAAAACAACTCAGGGAAATATACTTAATGAAAGCTTTATTAATCTGGCCGATAATGCCTAATTCTTTTTGGTCTTATCAGGAAACCATTGATTTAGCTGGGTTACGATCTACGAATCCCCCATTAGGGTTAATCACGGTGGCAGCAATGTTACCGAGTGATTGGGAATTCAGATTGAGCGATCGCAATGTCCGTCTAGAAACAGATGCAGATTGGGAATGGTGCGATATAGTCATCATTTCTGCAATGATCATTCAGCAACAGGATTTTGGTGAATTAATTAGAAAAGGTAAGGCGTTAGGTAAAAAAGTGGCAGTGGGTGGACCATTTGCCACATCTGTACCAGAATTTGTTCTTGAAGCCGGCGCAGATTATTTAATTTTAGATGAAGGGGAAATTACTATTCCCATGTTTGTAGAGGCTTTAGAAAAGGGAGAAGAAAAAGGGATTTTTCGCGCTACAGAAAAACCCGATGTCACCACAACCCCCTTACCTCGATTTGATTTATTAGACTTAAATGCTTATATAGCCATGACGGTGCAATTTTCCCGGGGTTGTCCATTCCAATGTGAATTTTGCGATATTATTACCCTTTTCGGTCGCAAACCCCGGACAAAAACCCCAGAACAAATCCTCGCCGAATTAGATGCTTTGTATCAGATGGGTTGGTGGCGTTATGTATTTATAGTTGATGATAACTTTATTGGCAATAAACGCAATGCTAAGGTCTTTCTAAGAGCATTAATTCCCTGGATGGAAGAACGTAATTATCCTTTTGCATTATTAACAGAAGCTTCTTTAAATTTAGCAGAAGATGACGAATTACTAGAACTAATGGTAAAAGCTGGTTTTGTGCAGGTGTTTATGGGAATTGAAACCCCTGATGTAGATAGTTTAGTCGGAATTAATAAACCACAAAATACCCGCAATTCCTTAGTTGAATCCTGCCATAAAATTACTAAAGCCGGATTACAAATTATGTCTGGTTTTATCTTAGGATTTGATGGTGAAAAACCAGGTGCAGGTAAACGGATTCAAGAGTTTGTAGAAGCAACTTGTATTCCCCAAGCCCATCTTAACTTATTGCAAGCATTACCCAATACAGCCATGTGGACTCGCTTGCAAAAAGAAGGACGGTTAAGGGATGGTTTAGGTGAATTTGTGGGTTCTCAAAAAGCCTTAATGAATTTTGTTCCCACTCGGCCAATGTCGGAAATTGCCGAGGAGTTTGTTGATGCTTTTTGGAATTTATATGAACCCATGCCCTACCTAAAACGGACTTTTCGGCATTTTATGATGATGGAAGGTTGGCGGGCTAAATATGAAAGAAATTTAACAAAACCAGAGTTCCAATTTTTAATGTCTATTTGTTGGCGACAGGGATTTTTGCGTTCTACACGGTTTGTTTTTTGGCAGCAATTAATAACAATGGCACGGCAAAAACCTCATCTATTATATGATTATTTAATTGCTTTGGGTACAGGTGAACATTTTTTCAAGTTCCGTCATGAAGTCAAGGCAGAAATAGAATCAGAATTGACAGAATTTCAGCAACAAGAACAAGAACAAAAAGTAATAAGTCTACAATTAGAACCTGTAAGTAAGTAATCAATACCTTGTCCATTTTTGCTAGGTTGGGTTGCGCTGTCGCTTAACCCAACCTCGTTCAACTCGTTCCCAGTCTCTGACTGGGAATGAGTTCTAGAACCCACATTCCGCAGGTGTTTTTTGAATTTTCGGAATTATCCATAACCCAATGATAACAAGGCTTTCAGACAATGACACGCAATTCTATATTAGAGCGATCGCCGATATATTTAAAGCTCGAATCAAGTTTATTGAGAATAATGTCAATAAATTAGTTGGTTTGAGATTAAATTCATTGAATACCGACCTAGATAGCAAAAAGCATGAACTGGTTATTATGATTGGGTTTTAGCTGTTTTATGAAATTCTTTTTTTGACAAAATAACCTGCTGGGAAAAATATTTTGAGTATATTTACTC
>NZ_LJOU01000198.1:0-2039 GCF_001672085.1 Anabaena sp. AL93
GTATAGAGTCGGGCAATATAAGGGAATTTATTTTTTACTTCTTTGGACACAGTAGGATCAACTGGACGAAAACCGACTTTAGCAAACTCCCCACCCCCTCCAGTATCAAAAGCTTATCCTTTTCTTCCCTCCGCTGCGGGGGGATTGAGGGGGGTGTGATGAGGGGGCTAAGATGTACCTCATAAGAGCGGAAACCGCTGTATCAATACCTTGTCCAAATTGGAAAAAGCCTTGATTTGTAGGTTGGATATCAGCTTAAGGGACTTCCAAGAAATAAATTATCCTGATTAACGAACCACAGAGGCGCAGAGGACACAGAGGAATAAGGGTTTGAGAGATTTTTGCGTTAGGTGGTTGAGTATTTTTTTATTTGGAAGTCCCTAAAAAATATGAAACCCAACAAATGCGCTGGGTTGCACTGTCGCTTAACCCAAACTACAGAAAATAGACAAGGTATTGAATATAGTTTACGCTTACGAAATTAAAGAAAACTCTTACCAATTAACGAATAAAGGAATTTGAATATGCTGGAATTATTAGGATCAGGTTTGTTTTCTATCTGGCTAGAAGTGGCTAAGGCGCAAATTCAACCTTTAGAAGCCTTGAGTGTCTTGGCTTGGCAAGGTAGCTCTAGCTTGATTCTTGTCCCTGATCCAAGTCCAGCAGGCGCTATTACGGTTCACGAATATCTTAATGGGTTAATTACGTCAAAATTAATTGACCAAAATCTCATGTCCTCTCAGGGGATTTGGTTACAGTCGGGACCAATGCTGATGGCTAATCATCAAGGTACTATACCTTTACCCGCTGCTTCTTTAACTAAGGTTGCTACTTCATTGGTGGCTTTGAAAGCTTGGGGACCAGATCACCAATTTGAGACTTTAGTTAGTAGCACTGGACCTTTAGTAAATGGGGTGGTGCAGGGTGATTTAGTGATTACTGGTAGTGGTGATCCTATGTTTGTGGGGGAGGAAGCGATCGCTCTGGGAAATACTCTGAATAAAATAGGTATTAAGCAAGTTAAGGGCAATCTGGTAATTACTGGGGCTTTTGCCATGAATTTCCAACGTCATCCCCTGCTTGCCGGTCAATTACTCAAACAAGCACTAAATCACCAAACTTGGTCGCGTTCTGTGGTTTTCCAATACTCAATTATGCCCAAAGGAACACCTAAACCCCAAGTGATTATTGCTGGTAATATTAAAGTAGACCCTCAACCTAAAGTTGGGCAAACTTTACTGGTACGTCATCTTTCCTTACCTTTGCAAAAAATCATTAAGGAAATGAACGTTTTCAGTAATAACGATATTGCGGAAATGTTAGCCAATTCTGTGGGAGGTGCAGATGTAGTTAGCACCACAGCATCCCAACTGGCTAGATTCCCAAAGTCAGAAATTCTCTTGATTAATGGTTCTGGTTTAGGGAAGGAAAATCGAATTTCTCCCAGGGGGGTTTGTGCTATGTTTATGGCATTACAACGGGAAGCTAGTTTTTATCAGTTAAATTTAGCTGATTTATTTCCTACCTCTGGACTAGATCATAGAGGCACGATCCATTCTCGACATATGCCCAAAGCAACGGTAATGAAAACTGGTACTCTCAATGATGTTAGTGCTTTAGCTGGAGTTGTTCCCACACGCGATCGCGGTTTGGTCTGGTTTACAATCATTAATCGTGGTGGCAATGTATCAGCTTTTCGGGTTCAACAAGATAAACTTCTCCAGACTTTAGAAAAAGAATTAGAAGTATCTACTGACATTCCCGATACTGTCACACCTCGATTAGATAATTCTTTACCAAATCTTGGTGCAGATAATCGCAATAAAGTTTTATACAACCAATCATAGGGGGGAAGGAGTCAGCAGTTCAGGAGTTCAGGAGGTAGGGGCGCAGGGCCTGCGCCCAGTCACGAGTTCAGAAGAATGAAGAATGAAGAATGAAGAATGAAGAATGAAGAATGAAGAATGAAGAATGAAGAATGAAGAATGAAGAATGAAGAATGAAGAATGAAGAATGAAGAATGAAGAATGAAGAATGAA
>NZ_LJOU01000114.1:0-16941 GCF_001672085.1 Anabaena sp. AL93
CCCCACATCCCCTATATCATTCATTATTCAGATAACCATGACTTACACTCACAATCAAGAATTTAATTCTGTCATTGAAACTGATAATTCACTTCCACCTGTTAGTCGTTGGACATCCTTAGCAGGTTTATTTTTGATGGGGACTGTTATTACTAGCATTTATTTATCTTCATGGGTGAAATATAATGTCACGGTAAAAGCTGCGGCTATTGTTCGTCCCATAGGTGAAACTCGTGTGGTGCAATCAAGAATAGAAGGGACAGTTAAAAGTATTTTAGTCAAAGAAAATCAAATTGTTAAGCAAGGAGACGTAATTGCCCTTTTAGATACTGAGCAATTGCTAATTAAAAAAAGCCAATTAGAAGACAGTATTAAACAAAATACATTACAAATATTACAAATATATGCTCAAAACCGGACATTAAATTATCAAATTATAGCTGAAAAAAAAGTTATAGAAACTATCGTTAATTCTGCAAAAGAGGACTTATTAAGAAATCAAAGGGAATATCAAGAGCGAAAAATCAATACTGAAAGTGAATTAATAACAGCAGAGGTAAATATTCAAAAAGAATTAGTAGATTTAGAAAAAGCAAAAGCTGATTTAGATTTCGCAAAGTCGGATAGAGATCGTTATAAGCAGTTATCCAAAATTGGTGCAATTGGTAACAGAGAATTTGAGCAAAAACAGCTAGTTGTGCAACAGACAACCTTAACACTACAATCTGCAAAAAAAGCTGTTGATCTTGCTAAAATCAAAATTAAATCAACTCAAGCCGCGATTAATCCAACTACAGCAATGGTAAAAATGGCACAAGAACGGATTGCTCAAGAAACTGCTAGAGGTGAAGCAAATATAGCGGCTCTAAATAAAGAAAAAGAAGGCTTAATTCAGCGATTGGTAGAAATACAAACTCAAATAAAACAATCACAAAAAGAACTTCAACAACTTGAAAATCAGCGAAAAAGTAGCATTATTGTTGCCACAAGTAATGGCATTATCTTTAAACTTAATTTAAGAAATTCTGGTCAAGTTGTCCGCGCTGGCGAATCTATTGCTGAAGTTGTCCCTGATAGTGCTTCTTTAGTAATTAAAGCCATGATTCCCACGGCGGAAATTAACAAAATTGCTATTAGTCAAAAAGTGCAACTTCGTGTTGATGCTTGTCCCTATCCTGATTATGGAATTGCTAAGGGGACTGTTAAAACCATTGCTCCAGACGCAATTACACCTCAAAATAAAGATACAAATACGACAAATTCTCCTGGTATTAGCTACTTTGAAGCCACAATTCAGCCCGAAAGCAATTCATTTGGAATTAATGGTCATAAATGTCTGCTACAATCAGGAATGAACGCTACAGCCGATATTATTTCTAGAGAAGAAACAGCATTGCAATTTATGTTGAGAAAAGCTAGACTAATTGCTGATTTATAAGTAGCTAAATAGCCAGAAAACCCAGAAAACTTAAATTAATTAGCAGGTGTTTGAAAAGTCATGATTGCTGTATCAAATATTTTACCCCTCCCTAACCCTCCCCTTATAAAGGGGAGGGAACTGGATTTTTCTTGTTTCCCCCCTATAAAGGCTACTGTGTACACACAAGTTATCGAATACCCCACCCTAACCCTCCCCTTGCAAAGGGGAGGGAACTAATTTTTCCGGTTTCCCCCCAAAGCATCGGGGGGATTAAGGGGGGTAAAAATGTGATGAAAATACGGGATACCACTTTTAAAACATCCTCTTAGCGGGTGTTTGAAAAGTCATGATTGCTGGATAAAATATTTTACCCCACCCTAACCCTCCCCTTATAAAGGGGAGGGAACTAATTTTTCCGGTTTCCCCCCAAAGCATCGGGGGGATTAAGGGGGGTAAAAATGTGATAAAAATTACGGGATACCACTTTTAAAACATCCTCTTAGTAGAAACAAAGAACAGGAAAATCATGTATGTAATTAATTCTGTCGTATTATTTATTGAATAGTCCTGTAATTTGAATAAATATCTCCTAAAAATTTCTGACCCTGATATATCTACTCTGATTTTTTATTCCCATTTACCAGAATTAGAGCATCTTTACAATAGCTTTAAATTCTTAATATCAGGTAAATGCTTCTACTTAACAAAAACCTTATGTCAATTTGGCACTTTTATTTATAAGCATTTTCTATTACTTAATATCTCCTATAGTACCAGGTAATATATCTGTCAAAACTCTGATTAATCCTAAATTATTGTTAAACAAACATATTTATTATTGTTATACATCAACTTCATAATCTCAGTATTTTCTAATATTTTTCATAGGGTGAGGGGTAACACCCCCCATAGCCAATAAGTTATAACTAAGAGAATCTAGGAAAAAGTAATTAATAGTAGTAGATAGCAACCAAAATTGATCAGGTGTATAACTATTGGGATAATTATTAGATATGCAACAAATTCCATCAGAAAAATCATGTTTAAAATTCATAGTCATTGATGACCACGAGTCAGTTTTAAATGGGACAGTAGAAATTTTACGAAAAAACTATCCTGGTGCTGAATTTAATCTGGCTACAAATGCTAGTTATGCTTTTGAGCAAGTTATTAATTACCAACCTGACCTAGTAGTTATGGATCTTTCCATACCAGAGAAGCCGGAAACTACAGCGAAAGTTGATACAGGGATTCAACTGCTTAAGGTTTTGATGAAAAATTATTCCCATTTGAATCTTGTTATTCAAAGCGCCCATGTGAAAACATTGATCCGCATTCGTCCTTATATTGATAATCATAAAGGAGGCTTCACTGTCGCTGATAAAAGTCTTCCTACCCAGGAAATGTTAACTAGAGTTGATTGGGCATTACAGGGATTAACTCATACAAAAGATATCAAAGGAATTCATTCAGGTTTAGAGGTAAAACCAGAATGGTTGAAGGTGCTGAATCTAGCCTTTGAAGAAGGATTACAAGATAAAGTAATTGCTAAAAATATGTGCATATCTGAACGCATGGTACGTCATTATTGGAGTAAGTTACAAGATGCTTTAAATATTTACCCAGAAGAAGGTAAAAATATCCGTATTCAAACGGAAATGAGAGCTAGAGCCGAAGGATTAATTGATTAATCAACTAACAAATAAAGTTAGTATAAGAGGTTGTTTGAAAACTTTTTCGTGTGGGATCTGACACCCGCAGATCCCCCTAAATCCCCCTTGAAAAGGGGGACTTTGAGGAATTTAGCCCCCCTTTGTAAGGGGGGTTGGGGGGGATCTCGATTAATTCTGATACTTTTCAAACATCCTCTAATCAATAATATTTTTTCCATCATTAAGGTGTTAAGACTGGAATAAAAGCTTATGCAAACTCAATTTTGGAAGAAACTACAGGAAGAAATTTATTTTGTTTCTGTAGGCAAGTTATCAGAGGTTATCATTACTATTTTTAGTCTAGTATTGATTAGTCATTTTTTATTAACTTGGGGGTGGTCATTTTCCATGTTTCCAGCAATTTTTGTCATGGTTGTAAATGGCATCAGTATCGTGTCTTTATATCAATATAATCAAACAATTAAATCTGGAATCAAAGCTCGTCAAACCATGATTGAAACTACATTTGAAACAATTCATAATGGACCCCTGCAAAGTCTAGCTAAAATTTTAAGATTAGTTAAAGGGCAGGATTTACCAATGAATAAATTGCTGCCTATTATAGAAAAAGAACTTGAAGAATTGAACCAAGAGTTACGAGGAATATATGAATTTTGGCAACAAGAAACTCTTAATCAAGATACTAGCCTTTATTTAGGAAGTAATGTAGTTATAGATTTGCGAAACCCTTTACATGAAATTCTCTACCAAGTTTATACCTACACCTTAGAACGGGATTTTCCCTGTTTTAAAACCCTCAAACTAAAAATCCATAGTTTTGAGCCTATAGATGAAAGCAGTTTGAGTATTGAAAATAAGCGAGGACTTTGCCGATTTTTAGAAGAAGCCTTATGTAATGTTGGTAAACACGCCACCGGCATCACCTGTTTACAAGTTACTTATTCCTGGGTTGAAGATCAAGGGATTTACACTCTGAGCATTATAGATGATGGTTTAGGGATTTACCCATTAAAAGAAGGTTGGGGAACAAAACAATTTAAAAATTTAGCACAACAAATTAAAGGTAAATTTAGGCGAGTTCCCCTTTATCCTCAAGGTACTCTTTGCGAGTTATCTTGGCATTTACAAAATTCTTCATGGTGGCAATAAAAACTAGGAAAATTAGAAAATCTTGATGTTTCGCTTTTTCTTTAATAGCTGACTGTGCAAATAAGTAGGTTAACAGAAAAAATTAAAGGTATGTGAAGAAAAGTAAAATCGCCCAAAACTTCTCCCCCCTTGCCTGTTCCCATACTCCTGAATGGGCGCAGGCCCTGCGCCCCTACCTGCCTGATAGCGCAGCGTGGCGTTAGCCATACTCCTGTCCTCACAGACAACTTATTCAGCAAACCCTACTTACTGTGTCAAAATAGAGAATCAAGGATCATATTGAGCAAAAGGAAAGCTAAAAAACACCGTGCAGATTACATTCTTAGGGACGAGTTCAGGTGTACCAACAAGATCACGCAACGTTTCCAGCGTAGCGCTGAGATTGCCACAACGGGCAGAACTGTGGTTATTTGACTGTGGAGAAGGAACTCAACATCAAATTTTGCGGAGTGATTTAAAAGTTAGCCAACTATCCCGAATTTTTGTCACCCATATGCACGGTGATCATATTTTCGGCTTAATGGGATTGCTGGCTAGTTGCGGTTTAGCAGGTAATGTAGACAAAATTGATATTTATGGTCCATCGGGATTAAACGAATACTTACAAGCCGCTTCTCGTTACTCCCACACCCATTTTTCCTACCCCATTAAAGTGCATACCGTTCAGCCGGGGGTAATTTATGAAAATGATGAATTTACAGTTAGCTGTGGTCTTTTACATCACCGTATTCCTGCTTTTGGCTACAGAGTCACGGAAAAAGATAGAACCGGACGTTTTGATATAGAAAAAGCCAAAGCCTTAGAAATTCCTTCAGGTCCAATTTATGGACAACTCAAGCGCGGTGAAACAGTCACCCTGGCAGACGGAAGAGTAATCAATGGTAGTGAATTATGTGGTCCAACAGAAATTGGGCGAAAAATTGCCTATTGTACAGATACTGTTTATTGTAATGGTGCAGTGCAATTAGCAGATGATGCAGATGTGTTAATTCATGAAGCCACGTTTGCTCATCAAGATTCAGAAATGGCTTTTCAAAGGCTACATTCTACAACTACAATGGCAGCCCAAACGGCACACATTGCAGGAGTTCGTAAACTGATTATGACACATTTCAGCCCTCGTTACGCTCCAGGGAATACTATTGAATTAAAAGATTTACTTAAAGAAGCAAAAGCAATTTTTCCTAAAACAATTATGGCTCATGATTTTATGGTTTATGATGTTCCTCGCAGACGGGAAATTGAATCAAATGTGAGTGCATGATTTTGCTATAATTATCACTTATCCCTAATTTATCGCCCTCTAATTATGAGCAACATTCCCCAAATTGGCCAACCTGCACCGGATTTTTCTACCCCTGACCAAAACAATAATCTAGTGAATCTCGCTGATATAAATCAGTGGCTAGTCCTCTATTTTTATCCTAAAGATAATACACCTGGTTGCACTACAGAAGCTCAAGATTTTACAGAATTATCCTCAGAATTTACCACAGCAGGCGCAAAAATCATCGGTGTTAGTCCAGATTCTGCAACCTCCCATTGTAAATTCATAGACAAATATGATTTATCAATTACCCTATTAACTGATTCTGAACATCAATTAATAGAAGCCTATGGTGCATGGCGTTTAAAGAAGTTTATGGGTAAAGAATATATGGGGGTTGCTCGTTCAACTTTCTTGATTTCACCTGATAAAATTATTGCCTACATTTGGCCTAATGTCAAAACAAAAGGTCATGCTGAATCTGTACTCAAGAAAATCCAGGAATTAGCTGCTAATTAAACTTTTATAAGAGCATCCGGTAAGCGTAAAGCTCAGTGTCTTTAGACCTGAGATATAAGGGACACGAGGGATTTTAATCCCTGTGGTATGTTACAATCAAATTGTGAGTAAGAACAAAAAAACATCTATGTGTTGAAGCATCCTAGTACGGAGAAATCCCGGCTCATAAGAAACAACGGTTAGGTTCAAGTCCTAACAGCAGTATTCATCTCGTTCCCAGTCTCTGGCTGGGAATGAATTCTAGAAGGCTCTGCCTTCAATAATATTAGAGGCAGAGCCTCATCAATTGCATTCCTAGTCAGAGACTAGGAACGAGATATTCTCACCTTATACAATAGGAATATCAATTCCATTATTTGTATTATGGTTCAATTCATCCAAGCGCAAAATATAGGCATTGCCTATTTAGAGGCAAGATTTGATCTAGAACAAACCGACAATGAAGGATTCTTCACTGAATGGTTAGAAAATTTGCCAGAAATCTCTGATTTAGAAAAACAATATTTAGACAGAGTAAAATTGCATTTTCTCCGCTTGGTTAAACATCCTCCTTTATCGGAAGAAACAGTAAAGTTAGTAGTTTTATCTCCCTTACTCAGTTTAGCTGGATTTTATGATGAACCTTTCTTGATTAGAAGTGAATCATCAATAGAAATTGCCGTCGAAGATCAAGAAGAAGTTATCAGAGGCAGAATTGATGTTTTAGTTATCCAGCAACAATTATGGTTATTGGTAATAGAGTCGAAAAAACCTACTTTTTCCCTGTTAGAAGCCATACCTCAAGCACTTACTTATATGCTGGCTAATCCTCAACCTACAAAACCCGTGTTTGGATTAGTAATGAATGGCAGTGATTTTATTTTTCTTAAACTTTCTCAAATCAATCAACCTCAATATGCTTTGTCTGATCAATTTACACTTTTGAAGCGAGAAAACGAACTTTATCAAGTTTTCCGAATCTTAAAAAAACTAGGTCAAATTTTGAATTAAGTAGGTGAACACAATAAAACCAAACTGTGTAAAGAAACGTAAAATCGCCCAAACCCTCTTCACTCTTGCCTCTTGCCTCTTGCCTTTTGCCTTGCCATAACGACAATTTTCAACGCCAACCTACTTAATCGTCAATTAATTATGTCCAGTCGTCCTATCTACCTCGATTGTCATGCTACTACCCCCGTTGATGAAAGGGTAATGGCTGCTATGATTCCCTATTTTACAGAAAAGTTTGGTAATGCGGCTAGTATTAGTCATGTTTATGGTTGGGAATCTGAAGCTGCTGTTAAACAAACACGGGAAATTTTAGCAGACGCAATTAATGCGACACCCGAAGAAATTGTTTTTACCAGCGGTGCAACGGAAGCAAATAATCTAGCTATTAAAGGTATTGCTGAAGCTTATTTCCCAAAAGGTCAACACATTGTAACTATTAATACGGAACATAAAGCAGTTTTAGATCCTTGCGAATATTTAAAAAGTCTTGGTTTTGATATTACAATTTTGCCAGTAAAAAAAGATGGATTAATTGACTTAAATCAGTTAGAAAAAGCCTTGCGTGATGATACAATTTTAGTATCTGTGATGGCTGCAAATAATGAAATTGGGGTTTTACAACCAATAGCCGAAATTGGGGCAATGTGCTATCAACGGCAAATTATTTTTCACACAGACGCAGCCCAAGCTATTGGTAAAATCCCTTTAGATGTGGAAGCGATGAATATTGATTTAATGTCTCTTACAGCCCATAAAGTCTATGGACCGAAGGGAATTGGGGCTTTATATGTTCGCAGACGTAATCCCAGAGTGAAACTTGCTTCCCAACAACATGGGGGAGGACATGAAAGAGGAATGCGTTCTGGGACATTATATACACCGCAAATTGTCGGTTTTGGTAAAGCTGTAGAAATTGCCATAACCGAACAAGAAACAGAAAATCAACGGTTAACAGTATTAAGAGAAAGATTGTGGCAACAGTTATCTATTGTAGAGGGAATTTATATAAATGGAGATCCTCAAAAACGATTAGCAGGAAATTTAAATATTAGTGTGGAAGGTGTAGATGGTGCGGCACTTTCTTTAGGGTTACAATCAGTCGTGGCTGTGTCTTCTGGTTCTGCTTGTTCTTCTAATAATATTGCCCCTTCCTATGTGTTGAAAGCGTTGGGACATTCAGATAAATTAGCTTATGCTTCGGTGCGATTTGGGATTGGGCGATTTAATACAGTTGAGGAAATTGATCAAGTTGCCCAACAGGTAATTTCTACTGTGCAAGGTTTAAGAAGCGCGTCAGTAATGAGGGTTTGCTGAAAAGGTTTGGGCAAACCCCCTGTGGTTACCTACAGCGATTTCCAATCATATAAGGTACATCTTAGCCCCCTCATCGCACCCCCCTAAATCCCCCCGCAGCGGGGGGAAGAAAAGGATAAGCTTTTGATACTGGAGGGGGTTGGGGGTGGGGTTCTTGTTCCGGGTTTGATGACAATTTGCTGTAAATCGAATGGGGCAAGCACGGGGGCATTGCCCCTATGGAAAACTAATTATTAGAGATCATTGTTCCTAGTGCAGCTATCAACTTATCTACACTTTCAGGACGGCTATTAAAACCCATTAAACCTACACGCCAAACTTTACCGGCAAGTTCACCTAAACCGCCGCCAATCTCAATATTATGCTCAATTAATAACTGCCTAGCAACTGATTTACCATTTACTCCTTCGGGAATACAAACAGTGGTTAAAGTTGGTAATCTGTATTCTTTTTCAACGTGCATTTTTAAACCCATGTCTTCCAATCCTTCCCACAGATATTCGACATTTTTTTGGTGACGTTGCCAACAACTAGCTAAACCTTCTTCTGCTACTAAACGTAGAGCTTCCCGTAATCCATAGTATAGGTTAATTGGTGCAGTGTGGTGATATGTGCGATCGCTCCCCCAATATTTCCCCAACAATGTCATATCTAAATACCAGTTTGCCACCTTAGATTGACGCTTCTGTAGCTTCTCCATTGCCCGCCCACTCATGGTAAACGGTGACGCACCTGGAGAACAACCCAGCCCTTTTTGACTACAGCTATAAGCCAAATCAACGCCCCATTCATCCAAAAATATGGGAACACCACCTAAACTGGTAACAGTATCTACTAACAACAATGTGCCATGTTGACGACACAACTCACCCACACCATCCAAAGGTTGACGTGCGCCGGTGGAAGTTTCGGCATGAACTAAAGCCAAAATTGCCGGTTTATGGGTAGCAACTGCGGCACTGATTTCCTCTAAATTGAAAACTTGTCCCCAGGGTTTAGTAATAGTTCGCACATCTGCCCCATATCTACCCGCCATATCTACCAAGCGATTACCAAAATAACCAGCTACCCCAATTAATACGACATCACCCGGTTCTACAGAATTAGCTAACGTGGCTTCCATAGCGGCTGTACCCGTGCCACTGACAGCAATAGTATGGGGGTTTTCTGTTTGCCATGCGTAACGCAACAGAGATTGAATCTCATCCATGAGGTTTAAAAAAGCCGGATCTAAATGCCCTACAGGTGTGGTATTCATCGCCTGTAATATGGCTGGATGGACGTTAGAAGGACCTGGACCCAATAGGAGACGGTGGGGAATATTTAGAGGTTCAAGTCCTAACCGCTGACTGTCGTTAATGGAAATGGTAGATGTCATAAACTTAATTTATCTGAGATTAAATGGGAATCAATCGCATGATATAGCGGTATGTAGTCAATGTATATGCCGAAGTGCGACTAATTAATCAAACATCATATTTTTTCCGCACCATTCAAATATAGCGGCATCTAAGTAGGGCTTGCTGAATAAGTTGTCTGTGAGGGCTAGAAGTATGACTAACCCCACGCTACGCCTGATGCCTCCGGCTCCCGCAGGCATACGGCACACTACGTGAACGCTATCAGGAGGTAGGGGCGCAGGGCCTGCGCCCACTCAGGAGTATGGCTAACGCCACGCTATGCTATCAGCAAACCCTAAGTAGGTGAACACCAAAAAATAAATTACCCAATTTTGTGGGATGGGCATACTATGGCTAACGCCACGCTACGCTATCGACAAGCTCAGCACAAGTCCTGCCCGTCCTTGATGATTAGCAGGCAATTCGTCCCGCACCACAAGAAATTTTTGGGTATTTTTTTAATTGGAAGTCCCTAAGTAGGTGAACACAATAAAACCAAACTGTGTAAAGAAACGTAAAATCACTCAAAACTCTCTTCCTGTTCCCTGTTCCCTGTTCCCTGTTCCCTGCCCTCACAGGCAACTTTTTCAGCAAACCCTACTTAACTTTGACATTGAGAACAGAAATGACTAGAACGCCCACCTAACTTAATTCGCCCGATCACATTACCACAAACCTTACAAGGTTCTCCAGTGCGGTTATAAACCCAGGCTTCACCGCCATAATTACCGTTAACACCTTTAACACTCAAGAAATTACTAAAAGTCGTTCCACCTACCGCAATACTCGCTGATAAAACTTGAATAATTGCCGTTCGTAAAAGTTCAATTTGGGGAAGTTGTAATTCTGTACAGAGAGTAGTTGGTAAAATCCCACTTTTAAATAAAGCTTCATCTGCATAAATATTACCTAATCCTGCCACCATTGACTGATCTAATAATCCAGTTTTAATAGGACGACGGGATTTTTTTAATTTATCGGCAAAATACGCCACAGTGAACTCTGGGGAAAAGGGGTCAACTGCCAATTTTGCCAAACCTGTAATAATACTTTCTACAGCTACATCACCAGGAACATACCACATTTGCCCGAAGGTGCGCTGGTCAACAAAGCGTAATTCTTGCTTTTCCCCAAAAAATAACCTGACTCTGGTGTGTTTGTGTAAAGGTTGATCTTGGGTTAACCAAAGTAACTGACCGGTCATGCGGAGGTGAACTCCTAAATAACTGGGAGAAGATGAGGAAAGTTCAGCTAAGAGATATTTACCACGACGATGCCAGGTAGCAATAGTATTCCCTTTAACTTTATCAATAAATTCATCAACAGAAAACGGGTAGGCAATGGTACGTTGTAGCAACACATCCCCTCCCGTCACTTCTTGACTCAGGGTTAATTGATTCAAACCCCGGCGGACTGTTTCAACTTCAGGCAGTTCAGGCATTCAAGCAAATAATATTTTTAGGGGAAGGTATGGTCAAACAGAGGAAATTGATCAAGCTGTTGACGTTGATATCTCCTCCTATTATTCCATTAAACAATCCCCTTGATGCTTGACTATTTATTTGGCTGCGGCTTTGGGTTTAGGTGCTTCCACCTCAATTAATTCATCTACAGCAAAGTTGTTGGTGTTGAGATCAGAGTAGTTAACTTTGTCAAAGCGAACAATTACAGGGTATTTGATGGCGCTTTTGTCAACAGAAACCACTGTACCAAGATCCTGAAACCAGTAGGACTCAGGGCGGAGAACACGTACTTTAGAACCACGTTGAACCATGATGGATCTTCCCTTTTGAAGTATGAATTGCCGTTAAAGTAGGGCTGATTGTTTTCACTCTACAACCTCAAGGTATTTGCTTGTGGTTTTGTTAAGTTATTTGTCAAATTGCTGGGTTCTCATGGGTAATGAGTTGTTAATCTTCTCTTTGACTTCTTGACAAACTACCCATAATAGGGTAAGTTCATTCCCAAACACTCCTGGCAAAATGTTCTATGTCTTACTTAATACAAAAACACTACCTTCGTTCCCCCTACCTATACGGAGATCATTATCTATATAAGTAATATCTAGCCAACCTTGTTGTTGTTCACTTTGAATGGGAAAATCAAAAGCGGTAAATTTTTTGCCTAATTCAATTTGTTGGATGAAGTTTCCCGGTGTCGTATAGCCAATTAGGCTTTGTAAACCAATTATAGAACGCTGGAATTTTACTTGCACACGCTGTTGGGATACTGGTTCAAATTTAGCAGCAACGCTAACTACTCCTGCGAACAAAGGAATGCCATAAATCTCAGCTATGTTATAAACACTGTTGCTTTCTACCCGAATACATTGGTAAATTTGACCAAGTTTACAAAAGGGTAAACGATCTATGTTTAATAAGGCTTTGCTTGTGGTGTATAGTAGTCGCCAGTCACCTTCTAGTAAATTACTAGCTGCTAATGGTCGTGGCGTGGGATTAAAGTCTTCTAGGTTAGCGATCGCTGCTAAAATAGCTTGTTGTTGTGGCTGACTTGCTAATAAACCGCGATTAGTGCCAACAATTAGATCAATAAGAGTTGATTTGCCTATCATTACCCAATGCCTCAAGAGAGTTTACATGATGAAATAGCATTAATAAAATATTAATGTCCTTTGTCTATAACCAGACAATTCATGAATAATGCCTTTTTGACTACCGTTCGGTAATTAAATGAAAATTTTCTTTGATTCGGATTCAGCAGTTAAAGACCTGTATGAAGGAATAAATTAACTCGTATCAAGTCAGTATGATAGACTCTTAGTGTCTAGTTATATAAACCCTCGTGTGTGATTGTTAATATGTTAGATTCTCCCCTCCGTGAAGCCCCCCGAAACCAGCGAGCATCAGTTATTCCCTTAAAACAAGAGTCCTCTATGTTGGACTGGTTGCGGCTGAGTGGCAGATTGATAGCCCGTGATATCCATGACACCGACTCGCGGGAAGATGTAGAAGTAATATCCGATTTTCTGGGCGCAGACGACGGAATTGGTGATATTGATTATGATGATGACGATGATACACCTGTTGATGATGACTAGCACCGCAGGGCGGAAGTCAAAAGTCAAAAATCAAAAGTCAAAAGTAATATTAAGCAAGCTTTTTGGCGATTGAGAATGGTTAGTTTATTGAGGCGGTGCTGTACTAGTTCCCAAAATACTGCGAACTATCAGCTAAAAACAGTCTCTATGGTTTTATTTAGGTTTTTTAAAGTGTGGAGTGAAGGGAATTTTTTTTGTGGACGCTAAATTATCTCCTAACCAAAGTTTGAATTTTTCGGGAATTGGCTTGGCTTCCTTGCTGGCCTTGGTACTGAGTGCAACAGCCTTGATTTTCGATAGCATGGGGCATAGAACCCCTTGGTATCCTATTTCCCTCACCCTACCTTTTTTATTGACTGCTGTGGGTGTGACAATTCTGGGACAGTGGGTGATTCCTCTGTTACAAAGGCTGAAAACGGGGCAGATTATCCGGGAAGATGGACCCCAGGCACATCTCAAAAAGGCAGGAACACCAACTATGGGAGGTATATTTTTTATCCCTGTAGCGGTGATAATTGCTTGTATATTGGCGGATTTTTCTGAAAATGTCCTGGCGGTTTCGGCTTTAACTCTCAGCTACGGTTTCATTGGTTGGATAGACGACTGGCAAATTTTACGTCGGAAGTCTAACAAGGGAATTTCTCCGAAGATGAAGTTAGCTTTGCAAGTTATCTTTGGGGCTGTATTTTGCGCCTGGTTGATGTTTAAAGGTGACTTTAGTATAACTAATATCCATTTACCTTGGGTGGGTTTATCCTTACCTTTGGGACTGTTGTTCTGGCCTGTAGCCGGATTTGTCCTGGTTGCAGAGAGCAATGCTACTAATTTAACAGATGGGATTGATGGTTTAGCAGCGGGAACAGTGGCGATCGCTATTTTCGCATTAGGTGTGATTATTGCGCCAACTTCTCCCGACTTGATGGTTTTCTGTGCTGCTGTCAGCGGTAGCTGCTTGGGCTTTTTAGCCTACAATCGCAACCCGGCTAGTGTTTTCATGGGTGACACCGGTTCTTTAGCCCTGGGTGGCGCTTTAGCTGCGGTTGCACTGTTAACTAATACCTTAGTAGTCTTGTTTATCTTGAGTGGGATTTTCTTTGTCGAAACTCTCTCTGTGATGGCACAAGTTGGTTATTATAAAGCGACAAAAGGACCAGATGGCAAAGGTAAGCGATTATTTAAAATGGCACCTTTACATCATCATTTAGAATTAACTGGTTGGTCAGAATTGCAAGTAGTGGCTGTGTTTTATATTATCGCCGCTTTTCTAGCTTCCGTTTGTATTATGTCCATAAAATAATCAGTTTTGTTTTAATCATCAGATTTTTCACAAATAAAAATTCACAACCTCCAAATTTGGGGGTTGTTTTTGTTTTGAGATTGGGGGTTCTGTCCAGAACGTAAATTACCCCAATTCCCAATACTCAAATTGTCATTTACATCCTTGAATTTGGAGTTTAAGTAAGAGGTTATTTGAAAACTTTTTCCTGTGGGATCTGATCCCCCTAAATCCCCCTTGGAAAGGGGGACTTTGAGGAATTTAGCCCCCCTTTGTAAGGGGGGTTGGGGGGATCTCGATTAATTCTGATACTTTTCAAACATCCTCTTAATTACCAGATTGGATTTGTGGATTTTTCAGATGTGGATTTTTCCAGTCTAAAGGATTTAATTATGGTGTCTTCCACAGTTTTCGCAAACTCTGGATAGGATTTATCTTCAGCGCGATAGGTGAGAATATAGGCTTTTTTACCATTAACAATCCATACTTGCATTTCTTGGAAATTTACCTTGTGGATATTATCTCTGCTCTCATAAACTACTTGATGACCTTGTGTTTCACCAAGTTGTATTCGTCCAGATTTGATAATTTTCGCATTTTGTCCTAATGCTTCAATTTGTCCGATAGAAAACTTAGTATAATCTTCCAAAGACTCCGACTGGAATAACTCATCTATAGTGATAAAAAATTCTGGAGTTAGAGAAGATGAAATCGTATTTTTCGGGATAATTCGCGTTAATTTATCTATTACTGGTGTTTCTTGCCAATTTTTAGGATATTTAAATTTAACCCCAGCTTTTGCATATTCTACTACTTTAATTGGTGGTTGCAAATAAATATTAATACCCATCACACCAATAGTTATTAAAGTTATTAAAAAAGCCGATTTTATGAGTAAAAATTTTAAATTGTGAGATGGTTTATTGATGGGCTTTGTATTATTATTATTATTATTGACTGAATGATCTGGTTGTGTGGTTATTTGAGATTCATTTACAGCCGTCATAACTTCTGCTGCTGATTGAAACCGGTGTCTAGGGTTAATCTTGAGCATTTTATCTAAAATATTAGCTAGAGAAGGGCTAATAATTAGCCTAGCTTGTTGTCGCCAATTTCGGTAATTATTGTCAAGGTAATCAACAGGAGTTGTACCTGTGAGTAACTCCAGACAAGTAACAGCTAAACTATATAAATCACTAGACGGATAAATTTCTCCTATTCTTCCTTCTTCAGGTCTTTGTTCAGGAGAAGCGTACACTTTTGTAAAAATAGGTACAGATTTTTTTATATTTGTTTCACCAGAAACAACTTGTTTAACCGCGCCAAAATCAATTAAAAATAGTTTTTGTGTTGCTGTTTCTCTAACAATATTACTGGGTTTAATATCTCGATGGATAGAATTTTGGTCATGAATAAATTGTAAAATCGGTAAAATTTGCTTTAAAAAATCTAAAATATCTGTTTCGGAAAAACGAACTTTTCTTCTGAGTTCCTGAGACAGATCTTCACCTTGGATATATTGTTGTACTGAATATTTAAACTCAAGTTCTTCTTGTTGACCAAAAGCGGGAGCGGTCAGGGAAAAATAATCATATAATGTGGGAATATTCCCGTTATTGTCACCTAAAAATTCTAAAACCTGAGCTTCTCGATCAAAAGCTGCTTTGATTGCTTCAACAATTTTGTCAGCAATTTCCGGGTTGTCATTAATATTCAATCGTTTGATTACACATTGACGCTGATTCACAGAATCTAAATCAATAGCTTGAAAAGTAGCACCAAATCCTCCTTTTCCCAGAGGTTTAATAGTTTGATAATGTCCTTTTCTCCCCTTTAATATTAGGGGCATTCCACAAGCTTGACAGAATATTTCCGAGGTAGTATTAGAATCTGGAGAGTCGGGAAAACGGTTTTCTGGACTAGGGCAGTGCGGTCTGGTACAATAGTACATGATAGATAAAATAGTACATGATATAGTTACAGTGTTGATCCATTAACCAAAAATAGGTATTTATATAAGTCTGTTCACTTCACCTATTAAACAGGATTGTATCATAAAGTTAACTTCTGGGTAAACGCCTTAATCTTTGATAAGAATTAGTATATAATCAGTTAGGGGCGTGCATATTCTTACGCCAAGTATAAAGTTTAGATAACATAAATCTAGTTAAATACTACCATAATCACCAAAATTCAGTAATCAAAGGTCAAGCATTATGCAACTACCAGCATTAACTAGTGTCTTAGCATTCACCGCATTGACAGTTACCCTTAGTGTTAACCCTGGTTTGAGTCAAGAGATTCCCAAGCAAGAAGTTAGTTTTGCTTGTCGTTCAATTTCTTACAAAAGTAATACGGAAAGAGTTCCCACTACCATGGCCTTCGTTCCCGACAAAAAACCTGAGCCTTATGTACCCATTATTGCTTGGAAATCTGACTCTTTTCCCAGTAGCGAATGGACTCCTAAAAAACGCTGTGAACAAGTAAGTAAAAAATTCCAGCAATTTCACCAACAAGGCCGATTAGATTATTTAACTACCGGTAAGTTGAATGGTTTGGGAGTTATCTGTGCGGCTAAACCTGGTGAATGCAATAAAAACAATATTTTATTTAGTGTCAGGCCAGGTGTAAACCCCACTACAGTTTTAGCTGAACTTGAGGATATCAGAGAAGGTAGAACTTCAGACCTGACTTGGCAAAATTCAGTATTTTCACCTGAATTTTGCCAAGTCAGGTCTGAAGTTTTACCTTCTCTGATATCCTCAATTTCTGCTAAAACTGTAGTGGGGTTTTCACCTGGCCTGACACTCAATAAAATATTATTTTTATTGCATTCACCTGGTTTAGCCGCACACATAACTACCAAACCATTCAA
>NZ_LJOU01000115.1:0-16277 GCF_001672085.1 Anabaena sp. AL93
CCCCACCTCCCCTACCTCCCCTACCTCCAACTCTAAGTTAATAATAATACCTATTTTCTTCAGTAATACAACTTGCTCGTTTAACATTGCTATCAAACTCTCTTCGTCAGGATGATCCCAACCTAACAAGTGTAGTAAACCATGAGCCGTTAACCAAGCCAACTCTGTAGACAAACTATGTTCCTGCTGTTGTGCCTGACGTTGTGCTGTATCTATAGAGACAATTATATCACCTAGATACAAGGGCATGGCATCCAGCATTTCTTCGCTTTGTGGTAAATCTGCTTCTAGAGATGCAAAGGCTAAGACATCTGTAGGTTTATCTTGTTGGCGATATTGGGAATTAAGGGTTTGAATTTCTGTGTCGGTTGTCAAACGCAAACTGATTTCATAACTAGGTGCAGTTGGTAAGTAATCCTCAAGAATTTCCAACCATTGCCAAAACCAGTTTTCCCAAGTTTCGAGAGGAATTGGGGAAGAGTCATCAAAGCAATTTTCTAAATATAATTCAACCTGTAGCGGCACAAGTTTTCCTCTCTTAGCGAGTAAGATATGCCAAACCCACGAGGACAGATAACAGTCCTACGGCAGTTAACGCAAAGTGTTTGAGGGAAGTGCCGCCTTTTCTAACCATGTTTCGCATGGCGAGTTTGACATAGCTAGGCTGGGGTTCTTTGGCAGGGGATTTTTCCATAATTAATTCATTATCATCTCTTTTCTTACTGTAACCTGTGTCAGGGAAATATAGCAAAGATCCCCGACTTCTCAAAGAAGTCGGGGATCTAAGTTACGCTTCAACTATCTGGTTTTCTTGCCGGAGATAGGCTTGAATGAACATATCAAGTTCACCGTTCATGACATCTGTAATGGCTGTGGTTTCGATGTTGGTGCGGAGGTCTTTCACCATTTGATAAGGATGAAATACATAGTTGCGGATTTGATTACCCCAGGAAGCTTCGACCATATCGCCGCGAATTTCGGCAATTTCTTGGGCGCGTTGTTCTTTGGCAATAACTAACAACTTGGCTTTGAGACGGGCGAGCGCTTTTTCTTTATTTTGCAGTTGGGAACGTTCTTCTGTACACCGGACTGCTAGACCGGTGGGGAGGTGAACTATGCGGACTGCGGTTTCTACTTTGTTGACGTTTTGCCCACCTTTACCGCCAGAACGGGTGGTGCTAATGTCTAAATCTTTCTCTGGGATGTCTAGTTTGACGGTGTTATCTATTTGCGGCATGACTTCGATGCCGGCAAAGCTTGTTTGCCGTTTGCCGTTAGCGTTGAAGGGAGAAATTCTGACGAGACGGTGAGTTCCCATTTCGGAACGTAAGTAACCATAGGCATAGCGTCCGGTGATTTCTAGGGTGGCGGATTTAATGCCGGCTTCGTCACCTTCTGATTCTTCGGCTAGGGTGACTTTATAACCATGATCTTCTGCCCACCGGGTATACATCCGCATGAGCATAAATGCCCAGTCTTGTGCGTCTGTGCCACCAGCACCGGCGTTAATTGTCAGGACTGCACCTTTGTCGTCGTAAGTGCCGGAAAGGAGTTGTTGTAGTTCCCATTGGTCTAGTTCATGATTGAGTTTGGTAATGGTAGATTCCGCTTCTTGCAATAATGCTGTATCGGTTTCTAGTTCCAATAACTCAACAACTGCCCTGGTATCGTCTAAGTTGGTGTGCCACTTGTAATATTGATCTAAATGGGATTTTAGATCATTGAGTTCTTGCAGGGTGTTTTGTGCTTGGGTTTGGTCTTCCCAAAATTCTGTTTGGGCGGAAATTTGCTCTAAGTCGTGAATTTTGGCTTTGAGTGCGGGTACGTCAAAGATAGTCCTGGGTTTTACCCAGGCGGCTAGACAATGTTTCGATTTCGCGTTTTAGTTCTAATACGTCCATAATTTTAACTCAAGTTGCAAGGGCTTGAGATTTCTCGGTGATAATTTGTGATTTGTATTTTAGATTTTACCTATATTTTGGTAAAGTCTCAGGGTTTTTTAAAGGAGGAGTCAGAATGTAGGGGCGCAGGGTCTGCGCCCAGAATTAGAATTTAGGGGGAAATACTGGGGTATTTTTGGCTTTGGTGCGAGCTTCTATGGCTTGTTGGTAATCTGGTTTATATTCTATGGCTTTGTCGTAGGAGGCGATCGCCTGTGGGTATTGTTGTAAATTTAACAAGGCATTGCCTTTGCTGTACCAACTTTCATAATGATTGGGTTGATAACGGATGGCTTTATTATAGGAGGCGATCGCTTCTTGATATTTTTGTAAATTATATTGTGTATTTCCTAGATTATACCATACTAAATAATCATTTCCCTTTAAACTAATAGCTTTTTTATAAGATTCTATTGCTTCTGGATAGCGTTTAACTTGATGTAATGCCCAACCTCGATTATACCATGCTTGATATTGTTGAGGATTGATTTTAATCACTTGGCTAAAGGAATCAATTGCTTCTGGATACCTACGTAATGTCATTAATATATTACTTCTGGATAACCAAGCTGCGGAGTTGTTTGGATTATACTGGACTGCTTGATCATAAGCCTGGAAAGCAAATTCATAACGATTTAAATTAACTAAGCAATTACCCAAATTGTACCAAGCTAATTCATGATCAGATTTTAATTCCACAGTTTTTTTATAGGAGGTAATTGCCTCTTCATATTGTTTAAGGTTTTGGAATGCTAATCCTTTTTTGTACCATAATTCAGGATTATCAACTTGGAAATTAATCGCTTGTTCATAAGCTTTAATTGCATCATTATATTGGCTAATCTTTATAAAGATATCACCTTTAAGTTGCCACACTTTAGGGTCATCATTCTTTAGTTGTAAAACTTTATCAACAGTGGCAATTGCTTCTGAATAACGTTTGAGTCTGACTAAAACAAAACCTCGATTAGTCCAAGCTTCTAAATAATTGGGTTGAATTTGAATGGCTTGATCATAAGCTATTAAAGATTCTTGATATTTCTTTAATTGAAATAATGCTTTCCCTTGTCCATATAAAGCTTGAGGATAATCAGGTTTGATATCTACGGCTTTTTCGTAAGTTGCTAAGGCTTCTTGATAGCGTTGTAATTGAATGAGAGTATTACCCTGATTATATAATTCTATAGCATTTTTATTATTCAGGCGATTGAGCATAAATATTGCCCCGAAACTACCAATACCTAAAATAAATATTCCTAATAGCAATTTCCAGAATATCCCTGGGGTATTTTGGGGATTTTTTACTCGGTTTGGTAAGGTAGCAGGGGAAATAATTATTGTTGCCGATGAGTTTTTATTTAATTCTTGTAAAGCTTGTAATGCTATTGTTGCTGAAGCATAACGTTGGCGAAAATCATAACAGATCATTTGATTTAGAAATTGGGCAAATTCTGGAGAGACGGTGGCAAAATTTTGCCAAATAATTTCATTAGTTTCGACATCTTTCTCTAATTGATCAGGTGATAATCCAGTTAAAGCTTGAATAGCAATAATCCCCAAAGCATAGATATCACTACTAAATTTTGGTGTTCCTTGTGCTTGTTCTCCAGGAGTATAACCGGGTGTACCAATAGCAACAGTAGATTTGGTAATGTCTGGAGAATTTACTAATTTTGTCGTAATTTGTTTGACTGCACCAAAATCAATTAAAATTAATTTATTATCTTGTTCTCGTCTGAGAATATTCCGAGGATTGACATCACGATGAATTACCTTTTGTTGATGGACAAAGTCCAAAATTTCTAAAATTTCTTGTAATAAAGACATTACCTGATTTTGAGTGAAGATGACACCAGATTTTAATTCTTGACTGAGATCATTACCAATAATTAGTTCCTGAACCAGATAAAATTCGGCATTTTCTTCAAAGTAGGCTAAAAGTTGCGGAATGCGATCATGATTTCCTAATTTATATAAAACTTGGGCTTCTGTGTCAAATAACCTCCGAGCTATTTCTAAAGTGGTAATATCAGTAGATTGAGGTTTGAGTTTCTTGACTACACACTGGGGTGAGCCTGGTAATTGAGTATCATTAGCAACATAAGTTTCACCAAATCCGCCACCTCCCAGGTAATTGGTGATTTGGTATCTGCCTACAAGGGTGTTTCCTAGCATTTCCTGAGCCTATTTGAATATTGTGTTACATTATGATAATCTTGCCACACAAAAATGAGGAGATGGGAAAAAATATTAATTAGTAGTTAAAAATTAGTAATTCAAATGTTAAAATCAAGATGATTCCTATAGATGATAATATTCGCAGTTGGCAAAAGCCTATTATTAATTATTGGTTGATTGGCATTAATGTAGTCATATTTCTCTGGGAAATAAAATTAGAGTGGAGTGATGAATTAGGAAATTTAATTAATAATTGGGGAATTATTCCATCTCAAATAAATATCTCAATTGCTAACGCTTTTTTTTACAATTCTGCGGCTTGGGTAATTGTATTTTGGCGGCTACTTTCTTTACCTGTATCCCTGTTTCTCCATGGCAGTTTTAGCCAAATCTTAGGAAATATGCTGTTTCTGTGGGTATTTGGAAAAACGGTAGAAAGTATTTTAGGACATAAACAATATTTACTACTTTATTTAACTGCTGGCTTTTTTTCTGGTATAGTCCAAATTATTTTATCCTCCGATTTAACAATACAAATTATTGGTGCTAATGGAGCTATTGCATCTATTTTAGGTGCATATCTGATCAAGTTTCCCCAGGCAAAAATATATTCGGTTTTGACTTTATTGGTTGTGTATATCCCTGTGGAAGTTCCAGCTATTTTATATTTATTTTGGTGGTTTATCCAGCAGTCATTTTATGGCATAGGGAGTTTAAATATGACGGGTGGTAGTTCCTTCTCTAGTGTGAGTTATTGGGGACAATTTGCGGCTTTAGTGACGGGTGCGGCTTTTATGAAAATTAGACAAAGACTTTAGGTTATTGTGATTTTTATGTGAAGCTGCACAGAATCATCAAATCCATCAATTCATCCGAATTTATCTGCGTTTATTTGCGTTCATCTGCGTTTAATAATTCTTGATATCTTATTCCATATCTTAATTTGGTATAAGGAAGTAAAATGGGGTAGTTCATATTGGAATTTTAAATTAACTTCAATGTCTGTAGTTTCTAGCATTACTGTTAAAGTTCCCGCGACGACGGCGAATTTGGGTCCGGGGTTTGATTGTATAGGTGCAGCTTTAAAGCTGTATAACGAATTTAAGTTTACTATTCTTGATGCAGGTGAGTTAATTATTCAAGTCTCTGGTTCGGAAGCCGCAAAGGTACAAACTGATGAGAGTAATCTTTTATACCAGGCGTTTGTCAAGTTATACCAATATATAGAAAAAACACCACCAGCGGTGAAAATAGAAATTAAGTTGGGTGTACCTTTAGCACGAGGTTTGGGTAGTTCTGCGACTGCTATTGTCGGGGGGTTAGTTGCTGCCAATGAGTTGGCTGGTTCACCGTTGTCTGAGTTACAGGTAATGGAATTAGCGATCGCCATGGAAGGACATCCTGATAATGTAGTACCAGCGTTATTAGGTGGCTGTCGTCTGGCTGCTACCAGCAAAAAAGGTTGGGAAATTTGTGATATTCTCTGGCATCGAGATATAGTTCCAGTTGTAGCAATTCCTAATTTTGAATTATCAACCGCCGAAGCGCGAAAGGTTGTCCCCACAGAAGTCAGTCGTGCTGATGCAATTTTCAATATTTCTCATTTGGGTTTATTGTTGCGCGGTTTAGCAACTAATCGAGAAGAATGGTTAATAGCAGCCTTGCAAGATAAATTACATCAACCTTATCGCCAAGCTTTAATTCCTGGTTATGATACTGTGAATGCGGCTGCTGTGGCTGCTGGTGCTTATGGCATGGTAATTAGTGGTGCAGGCCCCACACTTTTGGCTTTAGTAGATACAAGTTATGCCAAATCCGTAGAAACAGCAATGGCAAATGCCTGGGCTGCAATGGGTATGAACTCAATTGTGCGATCGCTTCCCCTCGATATGCAAGGGGCGGTTATTTTGTAATAGATAATTACAAATGCAGCAACACCAAACATCTATAGCAATCCTATTTGAGTTGAGAACGTATCGGTGATAACGTAGTGTGACTTAAGTCATGGGAAGGGAACAGAAGTGTTCCCCTACTTTAAACATTTCATTTTGTTGATTAACATTAAATTATCGAGTCCGATGCACCTTACAATATATATTGATTGTATGTGTAATTTGTAAATAACAAAAGGTAAAGTTATGACAGTTATTACTAATTTGCAGCAGATCTATGAAACAGATGACCATTTATGGTTATTAGAAACTATTAAATTATTAAAACAAAGTCGTTTTGATGAGTTAGATTTAGAAAATTTAATTGAGGAGTTGGAATCATTGGCAAAAAGAGATAAGCATCAAGTTAAAAGCCTACTAGAACAAGTAATTAGACATCTTTTATTATTGCAGTTTTGGACACAAGAATATGACAGAAATAAAAATCATTGGCGTTCAGAAATTAGAAGTTTTCGAGTCCAGTTAAAAGATAGATTAACATCTAATTTGTATAATTATTTGAATTCTATTTTTACAACTATTTATGAGGACGCTTTGGGTTATGTTCAAGAAAAAACAGGTTTTACTGTAAATTTTCCCGCAGAATGTCCTTATTCTTTGGAGGAAGTTCTTGATATTCATTATTTACCTAATTGATTAAGTCATTGTTTGTGTGATGTCTATGAGGATGTTTGAAAAGTATCAGAATTAATCGAGATCCCCCCAACCCCCCTTACAAAGGGGGGCTAAATTCCTCAAAGTCCCCCTTTTTAAGGGGGATTTAGGGGGATCTGCGGGTGTCAGATCCCACACGAAAAAGTTTTCAAACAACCTCTATGGAGTGTGAAGCGATTGTCACACACAACTAATTGACAAGTAATTAATGTATAAAATATCATGAGAGCGGATAAAACCGTGATATTATTAGATGCAATAGTGCCAGCACTTCGTAAGAATCGCTTATCGCTTAATTTAACTAAGTAGGTTGGTGTTGAAAATTGTCGTTATGGCAAGGCAAAAGGCTAAAGTATACATTGGTGAGGCTGAAAATGCTTATTCTAGACTTGTTGACCATGTATCAAAAAAAGAATTTTGGAATGAAATTATTGTTCAAGTAGATGACAAACTTGTTTTTAAATCCGATTGGTTGTTTAGTAGCCCATCAGCAGCAGCAAATGTAATAATGGGGCGTAGTGCAAACGGATTGAAGGAATGGAAAGATTCTTCCGGCAAAAAGTTAGATGAAATTGAGAAGCAAGAAATATCAAAAGCTAACAAACAAATTCAGCCAACAATTTAATGCGATCGCGTAGCACTGCTGCAAGCAGAGTACTGTTCTTGCCGTGACTATTTTGATTGTCAAGCGATCGCCCAGAAGAAGTAACAGCTTTTTCACTTACCCCCAATCATCATATATATATGGATATGGAAAAAATCCAGTCAGAAATAGCAGCACTGAAATCTCAAATTCAAGCACTCCAACAAGAACGCGCTGCACTGACTAATCATCATGTAGAATCGGGCGAAAACGACTCACCCCTAGCGATAGTTGAAGCTTACCGTCGTCAAGCCAGAGAAAACGTCCAACTGTCCGCCGAACTTAAAGGCATAGACGATGCCCTATATTACCTAGAAAAGCAAATACAACAAAGGAAAGCTCATCTCAATCGGTATTTGCCCATGTCTATCCGCATCTCCCAACAACAAGAACAGCTAGAAGAAGCCAAAAAAATTGCTCAAGTTCATGCCGAACGAGTTAATGAACTAGCTGGAGAACTGGCAAAAGAAATTAAACTCCTCAAAACCTGCGCCGATGAACTTAGTCCCATGTATTGGCAAGTTTACTACAAACCTTTCATCACAGGCTTTAAGACAATTTCTGTCCCTTTCGTAAGATCAGATGGAGAAGTGTGGATGATTGTCAACCGTATTGTCTAAGAAACAGAGATAACTTTGATAAAAATTCAATTTATCCTCAAGCTGTTCATTATAACTAAAGACAGCGATATTAGTCGCTGTTTTTTTGTTGACGTTGCAAAAATTTACATTTAGAATGGACTCGCGGCATAATTTAGTAAGTATTTATTACTATCTGTCCTCCAAATTGGAAATCTTCATAAGAAATCGTTTACAGACGTAACGATTCCTTAATATAATGTAAACAAAAGCAAAACCAAAAACATATTGTCAACAGTGATGAATGCCATAGAAATTCCTTGGTTATCAGCCATAATTTTCCTGCCTTTAGTGGCAGCCCTCGCAATTCCCCTTATTCCCGATAAAGAGGGTAAAACCGTCCGCTGGTACGGCTTGGGAGTGGCATTATTAGACTTTGTACTCATGATTTTTGCCCTTTGGCAGAATTACGACTTTCAAAGTTCCGCCCTGCAAATGACAGAAAGCTATCCTTGGATACCCCAAATTGGCTTTAACTGGTCTCTAGGCATTGATGGTTTATCAATGCCCCTGATACTTCTCACAGGCTTCATTAACACACTCGCAGTATTCGCGGCTTGGAAAGTAACCAACAAGCCGCGTTTATTTTATGCGTTGATGTTGATTATGTACAGCGCTCAATTAGGAGTATTTCTCGCCCAAGATTTATTAATGTTCTTCTTGATGTGGGAAATTGAGCTAGTACCTGTTTACCTACTAATTTCCATCTGGGGAGGCACAAACCGCCGTTACGCAGCTACCAAGTTTATTATCTATACCGCCGCAGCATCCATATTTATACTGGTAGCTGGTTTTGCAATGGCTTTCTATGGTGATAACTTCACCTTCAACATGACCGAATTGGGAATGAAAGAATATCCCAAAACCTTAGAATTAGCCCTCTATGCAGGTTTCTTAATCGCTTATGGTGTCAAATTACCCATTTTTCCCTTACATACATGGTTGCCTGATGCTCATGGTGAAGCATCCGCACCCGGTTCAATGATCTTGGCAGGTGTATTGTTAAAAATGGGTGGTTATGCCTTAATTCGCTTTAACGTAGAAATGTTAACTGATGCTCATGTTACCTTTGCTCCAGTTTTAGCGATTTTAGGTGTAGTTAATATTGTTTATGGTGCTTGTTGCGCCTTTGCTCAAACCAATCTCAAACGCCGTCTGGCTTACTCTTCAATTGCCCACATGGGGTTTGTGTTAATTGGCATTGCATCTTATACAGAAATCGGTATCAGCGGTGCTGTATTACAAATGGTTTCTCACGGTTTAATTGCTGCTAGTTTATTCTTCCTTTCCGGTGTAACTTACGAACGTACTCACACCTTAGTGATGGATAAAATGGGCGGTATGGGTAAAGTAATGCCCAAAACTTTCGCTCTCTTTACTATCGGTTCAATGGCTTCTCTAGCTTTACCCGGAATGAGTGGTTTCGTCGGTGAATTGATGGTATTCTTAGGTCTTGCTACCAGTGATGTTTACAGTTCCAGCTTCAAAATTGTAGTCATCTTTCTATCAGCAGTTAGCGTGATTTTGACACCCATTTATTTACTGTCCATGCTACGTCAAGTTTTCTACGGCAACCAACATCAAGACTTACATTTAGATGCTGTAGTTCTTGATATTAAGCCCCGTGAATTATTTATCACCGCTTGCTTATTAGTTCCCATCATCGGTATTGGTTTTTATCCTAAGATGATTACACAAACCTATGATGTAAAAACAGTGGCAGTTACGGCTCATGCTCGTCAAGTTTTACCAGTTGTTGCTAGTCAACAACCTACAAACTTATACTCGCAAATTTTCACCACACCAACATTAGCTAGTTCCCAAATAGTGAATATAGTTGAGTAATTATCAAACCCAAAAGAGCGCTCTAGTAAATCTTAAATTAAAAGGGGATAAGATCCCCGAATTCTTCAAGAATTCGGGGATCTATTTTAGTCATTACTAATATAAACCTTTATGCCATGCAGTAATAAACCTAACCCCCATCCTAGTATGGGATAAATAGCCCAGAAATATCCAGGGCTTACCACTAGATTTAACAGCACCAAAAAACCATTAATTGCCAGAAAAGCAAATAGATGAGATTTGAAATCTTTCCGTTGTTGACTATTAGACATTTGCTCTTTTTTTACTTCTACATTATTTTTTAACCATTCTTGTTCCGCAGCTTGTAGCGACTCTGAAGAAACACCTAATTCTGAGGCTATTTCTATAATTTGTTCTCTTGTATATTCTCCCTTTTGTTTTTGTCTAAAAGCTACTTCAAGAATCTGCTGCATTTCCTCTGCGTTGTAAGTCATTATCAATACCTAAAATGGCAAAAAATACTTTTGAGAGTTATTTTTGAGACGGTAGCTACACAATCATTTAAAATATATAGGAATCCGGTTTGATTCCTGAATTTTCCGTTGAGTTAGGGAACAGGGAACAGGGAACAGGGAACAGGGAAGAAGGATTTCAGTATGTACCGAGTTCTGTTCAAAAATCAAATAGGAGTCCTATATGTACCTACGAATTGCTTAGAAACACATTTTATAGTTGAAAAATAATTGATGTCGTAATTAACAGCACAAATTTATTAATAGATTTCAATTCCCCAATTATTAATCACAGCTACATTTCCCTAGCTTTGTCTTTACCAATTTATATGGATGAGCTTTTATATAAGTAGGTTAGCATTGAAAATCGTCGTTATGGCAAGGCAAGAGGCAAGAGTGAAGAGGGTTTGGGCGATTTTACTTTTCGTTACATAGATTGGTTTTATTGTGTTCACCTACTTAGTCAGCAAATCCTTAAGTCTGTAGGGGCGTAGGGTCTACGCCCTATATTGTATTGCATCCTAGCAATAAACCCTGTATTAGCCCTTGTACATTAATCCGTTCTATCTGTACTAGTAGTACAGGTATCTCATCTACTCGTTGGTTTGTAATTATGGATTTTGTTGCCGTAACGTCGAACATATCCTTATTTAGCTTATTTTATGCAAATAACTGCAAGTACAGGCTATCGTGTACACACAAGTTATCGAATCACCATTATTCCTCAAATTACCCCACCCTAACCCTCCCCTTGTGAAGGGGAGGGAACTGGATTTTCTTGTTACCCCCTTTCCTAAGGGGAGAGGGGGTAACAATGTGATGAAAATTACGGGATGCCACTTTTAAAACATCCTCTAAGCAAAAGCTCAATTTATTCCCTTGCGGAGTATAACTGCCCAAAAAATGGATGAACCGGGAGTTATTATCTGAATTTCCCGCTGGCATTTTCTATGATTCACCTCTATATTAAGAATAGTAAATAATAATTGCCTTTTATACCTATATCCGGTAAAGCCAGATGTATTACCATAGCCTAGTAGTTCGTCAAATTTATTTTGACGGGTAATGATCGGAAAAAAACTTCTGTTCTTCCCTCCCCTGCCCCCCCCTGCCTCTCTTCTCCCCCTGCTTGCCTTCACCCGTCATTTTCGGGTTGACAGACTACTAGTAGCAGATGGCACAGAAAGATATAGAAAATCAAGCAACAATCTATGGATAAATGAGGAAAGTAAACAGTGAAAGCATCCCTCAAACTGGTTAAAACCGCTGATGAAAGGCAGATTGCCGCATTCTTTCAGGAATCGGTAGGTGAATGGCACTCAGAACGACGTTACTACACCCTACCTCAGGGAGAAACCAAGGAAATGGAGAGTATAATCACCATCCGATTTTTAGAACAGGGGTGTGAAGAATTGGAAAAACTAGCCCAACTCCATGATTTAGTTGATTTGCAAAGTTTGACCTGTGGTGCTGAAGTATCTTGGCAAAGCACTGATATAATTAAGGTCAGACGAGAATCTCAAGGTTTAACCCTGTTTGGGGCTTTGGGCAATATATTATATAGAGATCGTGGTTTTGCCACATCTAAACCCGTTACAGCAGATTATTATTTATCAAACCCTAAAACTCTTTGTTTACGGACTGAATATAATAATTCAGTATTTGAGGAAGAGATTAAACTCATTGGTAGTAAATATCGTACCCGACAAAGCATCATTTCCCGTGCCAGTGAACAATTAATGATTGGTCAATACCTGGAGAAGCGAATATAATCGAGCGGTTCATGGCTGAAATGCAGGGGATAGGGTTAATTAACGGGCATAACTTACAGGTGGGACTGATCATAAGCAACAAATATGACTTTTTACAACATTTTTTAAACTTCTTCCCACAATTATGATTTTTTGTGTAATCATTAGAAGGTGGGAATTAATTCGGCGGTAATGTTTGTGGTTAGTATTGACAGGCTTTCCCTTTTGGTATTTACAGACTTTTCTCCGAAATCTAAATCTCTACACTCTTATGATTTTGGAAATATTCTATGTCAATTTACGTGGGTAACCTCTCTTATGAAGTTACACAAGATGCGCTGACTCAAGTTTTTGCGGAATATGGTGCTGTGAAACGTGTTCAGCTTCCCACTGACCGTGAGACAGGTCGCTTGCGCGGCTTCGGTTTTGTGGAAATGGGTACTGAGGCGGAAGAAACAGCCGCAATTGAAGCCCTTGATGGTGCTGAATGGATGGGTCGTGATTTGAAAGTAAACAAAGCAAAACCCAAAGAAGACAGAGGTTCTTCAGGTGGTGGCGGTGGTGGACGTGGTGGCTACGGCGGTGGCGGTGGCAACCGTGGCGGCGGCGGCAATCGCTATTAAGTCTAAGCCAAATCTAACTAAAGTTTTTTAGTTATTAAATTCTTGAAAATTGCCTATTCCGTCGGCGGAGTGGGTAATTTTTTGGGAATATTTAAAAGATATCGAGAATATATTTCAGAACTTACGCATTGACGAAGTTTATCAAATATTTTAAGTTTTAATGCTTAATTCTTTAACCCTTAAGAGGTTGTTTGAAAAGTATTAGATGAAACCGATAATCTCCAGAAACCTAACCCCCCTTCCCCCCTTCCCTACGAGGGAAGGGGGGTTTCAAAGTTTCAAAGCCTCTCCCCGCGTCGGGGAAAGGTTTGTAGAGGTTTTTTTTATACATTAAAAACTTTTCAAGCATCCTCTAAGCCACCCAAAGATCCCGCGCAAAACGCACAGAAAAGTGTCCTAATAAAATAGCAAAAAAGCACATAATTGGGTATCCCCAACGAGGATAACGTTCGAGCAATAAACCGAATGCTATTGACAGCGATATAATACCATAAGCGTAGCGTTCCGCAGATGCTGTAATCCCAGTGTTCAAAATTAATGCTAAGGAAGAAAACCCATAGACAACCGTAACCAATGGAATTTTATTTCGTGAAAGCCATAGTAAATAAATTCCACCAAAAACTAGTATTATTTTAAATATTTCATCACCAGTTAATAACCAAAGCAATAGCCATAAAAAATATAATCCATAGCGGAATTTCATATTACCTAGTTTCAGGCGAAAGTGCCATAACAAACAGCCACAAGTGATAATTATTAAAAATAACAATGGATGTAAAGGATCTTTAATATAGCCAAACTCCCAATTAGTGAAACCCACCGTAATTTGCATTAACATTTTCCACCAACCTTGCAAAGCAAAACCTGTTGCATCACCACGCCATGCTTTTTGTGCATGAATGAAAGCTAAAGCATCACCAAATTTAAGTTGACAATAAAGACTATAAAGAATAATACCTAAACCAGTGGTTAAACTGGCAATATAGGCTTTTATGCCTCTATTTTCTTTCCAAGAAACAAACAGAAAAGCTGGTATTAGTGCCACTCCTGGTACTCTTGTCGCAGTAGATAATACACCCCAGAAAGTTGCCCAAACATATTGTTTTTTTTCAAAAGATTTTAATGCAGCTATGGTACACAATAAAAATAGCCCTTCAGTGTAAATTACAGTTCCGTAAAGGGAGTAAGGACACCATGCTAATATCGCTGTTGCCCATCTGGCTGCTTTTTGACCATAAAGTTCCTCTGCCCAAAAATAAAGTACAATTAGGGCTGCTAAAAATGCTATATTGTTCACCAAAGTGCCGGCAACTTTAAAAGGTAAGCCAATAGTCATCAGCACACGAGTTAGTAATGGAAATAAAGGAAAAAATGCTACGGTATGAATTTGCTTTACGTCACTAGAAAAATCATAGCCATAAGTCGCAATTTTCTCATACCAAGAACTATCCCATGCGGATAAAATATCTAAACTAAACGTGGCATATACTCCATTTTCTGGGACTGGAATTAAGGGGGCAATTATTAACATAGCAACGACTATTAGAAGTCTGCTAGATAACCACATTGTAATGGGAAATTTATAATTTTCTCTCATAATGATTGTTTTGAAACAGAATATAAATAATATTGCTCATCATAATTAAAGCCATTTTTAAATTCCTTAACAGGATCAATTTTTAATTCAATATTATTAGTCTCTAATGGTTTATTTAAAATTAATAATATAGGCTTTGATTCTTTTTTAATCATTTGGCTAAGTTGGCTTAAAATTTCCCCATGATCAACTTCTTTACGTTGAGTAGTAAATAAGACAAAGCTACTTATTTTTTGTATTTCTGGATAATAAATCTTGCGATTAATATAACCAGAAATTGGGGACATTGTATAATCTCGACTACCGACAATAAAAATATCATTTAAATTATCTTTATATTGCTCTTTAATGTATACAGATGTTTCCTTACTAGATGAAAAAGGAATAATCATGTCTCTACTAAAAGCAAATATTCCTCCTGCCATTTGCACATATAAAATGAACATAATCACGGGTAAATAATAAGGTTTTGTCCATTTAATAGTTTGTGTAATATGAGTTTTCAGCTTGCGGGGAAATAATTGTAAAAATAAAGATGTTTTAGAATAATAAATAGACAGCCAAAGGCATACAATCAGTAAAATGTATAAATGTCCATAATGACGAGGAGCGCCTACAAATTTAATGTATGTAAAAACAAGAATTTCAATTGTTCCAAAGCTGTATAGAAAAAGGATAATTGGTTTTTTAATAAATGATATTGTGAAAAATCCGAAAAACATTAATGAAATAATAGAAAAGAAAAACAGGCTTAATTGTTGAGATTCACCTGGAACTAAAATAATAATATAACTATTCCATATTCTGGATAAAGTTTTAGTTAAGTGATTAAAATCAAAGCTTAATATAACTCCTGATAAACCTCCAGCTAATTTACTATCTTGAGGAGGAATAAGTTGAATCAAGGAGATAGTGAATCCAGCCAAGACAATTAAACTACTTAAAATGACATCATGTTTTTTGGCTACAAGGGTTTGATGTAAAGGTTTTTGTAAAATGTATTCTAATGCGAGAGTCATGCTGAATGCAAAAGCTAATAATAAACAATAAGCGTTTGAATTAGACATGAAAAATAAAACAATGGCAAGTTTAATATAACTCTGTTTTCGGCTAGAATAGATAGTACAGAACAAAAAACACAGTAGTAACCCAATTGCATAATTTCTGCTGATTAATAGGTATTCATAAAAAGGAATATAGCCCAAACAAAATAACAATTTTTGTGAATAGTTAAATGGTGAATATCGAGTAAATAAATAAACGGATGCTGTAGCTAAACATAGATGAAACATTTGCATAATCACAGGGTTAGTTGTGATTTGTTTTAAGATACTTAAACAAATATACCAAACAAAAGGATGTCCTTCATAATGAATATTATGGAATAATTCGGATAATGATTGACTATCTCTAACAATAAGCCAAACATTTAATTCATCACGCCACATAGCATGATGAAGGATAGCAGGTAAGCCAATTAAAAAAAATAAAGTAGTGAAAATTCTACTAAAAAAAATACTATTTTGAGTGATTTTTTCCCAATAAAAATTTATCTTTTCGGGTAATCCTATACTAATTATTTTTCTTTCCATATAACCTCACAATTTAATTTTTACTTATACTCCGCAAGGGAATAAATTGAGCTTTTGCTTAGAGGATGTTTTAAAAGTGGCATCTCGCAATTTTCATCACATTGTTACCCCCTTTCCCCTTATGAAGGTGGGAAACAAGAAAATCCAGTTCCCTCCCCTTTATAAGGGGAGGGTTAGGGAGAGGTGAAATAATTGGTACAGCAATCCCGACTTTTTAAACAACCTCTTAAAGTGGATATATGGATGTAAAAACGTAAGTCATTACCTTCTCAAGTATGTTATTTTTGTATCTATTTTTATGGATATAAGTGAAATTGATTACACAATTGTTTGGTAAAAGTTTACTATTACTAACGTATTACAATTTTCCATACTTTGGTTGAATCACTAA
>NZ_LJOU01000199.1:0-2011 GCF_001672085.1 Anabaena sp. AL93
GGTATTACAACCACGCAAAGAAGTGGAGAACCAGGCAGAGATGCGGCAGATATCTATATTAGAGGTATAGCAACTTTTGCAGCTGGGAATGCAACGCCATTAATATTGGTCGATGGTATTCCTAGAAACAATATTTCTACGATCGACCCTTACACAATCGAATCGTTGAACATCCTTAAGGATGCATCAGCCACAGCAGTCTTCGGTGTAAGAGGTGCAAATGGCGTCATCATCATTACTACTAAAACTGGTACTAGTGGCAAACCACAATTCAGCTTTTCAAGTAATTATGCATTGCAAAACCCCATTAGACTACCAAAACCATTAAACTCTCTTGATTTCGCTACTTTAAGGAATGAGGCCGCATTCAATGATGCTGTAGCTGCCGGAAACCCAAATCCACAGAATGCCTTTGTTTTTAGCGATTACGATTTAGAAAGATACAAAAATGGAGATGATCCATTTTTTCATCCAGACATTAATTGGTTCGATTATATGCTAAAGGATTTTGCACCACAACAGCAGTATAACCTTAACATTAGTGGTGGAGTGAACAATGCCAAATATTTTGTCTCATTAGGTTATTTGAATCAACAAGGAGCTTACTCAGTTGGTGACTTCTTTGACGAGTTCAGTTCAAATCCCAAATACGACAGGTATAATGTTCGGACGAATTTTGATTTCAACTTATCTCCGAAACTAAGTTTGTCAATAAAAGTTGGTGCTGATTTATCCTCAAGTAATTATTCCAGAAGTAGTACATCCGATATCTTTGGAACTATATTGTCTGCTAGCCCCATGATGTCTCCTGTTATATTTGATGACAAAATTATCAGATTTACAGCAGGTACTGCGGGTGCATTTCAAATTTCCAATACCCCCTTGTTGCAAATGCTTGGTCAAGGTTTTAATACCAATTTTGGAAGCGATCTTAATACAAATGTTGCGGCTAAATATGATTTAGGTGATGTAACTAAGGGCTTATCAGTGCGTGGTCAAGTTGCATATGATAATTTCTACAGCCAATCAGCAAATCGAACCAAAAGCATTCCACTATGGGATCTTGTATATGACCCCAATGCCCAGAATTTTCTAGATTCTATCAAGCCCATAGCAACTATAAATCAATTTGAGGGGCCAGTTGTCTTTGCTGGGGAAAGTTTTAGGAATACTAGTAAAGTTTATGGTGAAGCAGCAATAGACTACAAGAGGAGTTTTGGCAATCACAATGTTACTGGATTAATACTGGGTACAGCTGAACGATTTTATAATGGGGAGGATGAGCTGCCTTTCAACTATCTGGGCTTGGTTGCTAGATTAACGTATAACTATAAAGGCAAGTATCTGGGAGATTTTAGCATGGGCTATAATGGTTCCGAGAACTTTATTAAAGGCAAGCAATTTGGGTTTTTTCCGGCGGGTTCTATAGGATATGTCATCACAGAGGAAAAGTTTATACCCAAAAATAATGTATTAACCTTTTTGAAGCTTAGAGCATCTTATGGTCAAGTAGGTAATGATAAGTTAGGTAATAACAGGTTCCTTTTTACTCCTGATGCATTCAGGGTTGGAAATCAATATTGGTTTGGTTTAAATCAGAATAGGCAAACGGGTTATACTGAAGCAAGGTTGGGTAATAGCGATGTAACTTGGGAGGTCGCCACCAAAATGAATCTAGCAGTTGACTTTAGATTTTTTAAAGAAAAAATTTCGCTTACGACAGAATATTTTACAGAGAGTAGAGAGCAGATCTTGTGGAACTTAAACATCCCAATAACTTTTGGCTCTCAAGGCTTATTAGCACCCTATAATATCGGTCAGGCTTCTAACCGTGGGATTGAATTTGAATTAGGTTATAGAGACAAAATACCAGGAACAGATTTTGGTTTTTCGATCAATACCAACTATTCTTTTGTACGAAATAAAATTATTTATCAAGATGAAATACCTCAACCATTTCCAGGTTTGGCTGCAACAGGAAATAGAATAGGGCAGCCGAAAGGTTTAGTAG
>NZ_LJOU01000116.1:0-15623 GCF_001672085.1 Anabaena sp. AL93
TCCCCCTACTCCTTTAACCCTCTACCCCTTCTGTAGCACCGTTGATAGATTTCCAGGCTGATAAGCCACCGCCCAGTTCAGCTACTGTGGTAAAACCGAGGAATTGTAAGGTTCTCACAGCTTGGGCTGATTGGCTGTCATTTTCGCCATAAACATAGATTTGGCGTTCTCTGTAGAGGGATATTTGGGCGCGAGATTCTAAGTCATTGAGGGGGATAGAAATCGCTCCTGTGATGCGGCTATGATTGTATGTTGAGCGATCGCGCACATCAATAATTGTAAAAGCAGGTTGACCCCATAGAAGACTGTTCTTTAAGTCGTTAACATCAGCAACTAAATTAATACTCATAAGCTTTTCTCTGCTTCTAATCTAATCAGAAATTTACCAAATATCCCTTCTTAATTCGTATTTCTTTAGAATGACAGCAGATTTAAGAAATTAATATTTTGCAGTCATAATATTGTAAGCTAATTATCTAACCGTAAAGACAATTTTTAATTTTTAATTAGTAATTTTTAATGATAATGGCATCTACAATTCAAGCTTTACCAACAGAGGTTGTATATCTAATTACGGCAGGAGAAGTAATTGACTCTTGGGTAGCTGTTGTCAGGGAGTTGGTGGAAAATTCCCTAGATGCTGGAGCAACACGCATTGTCGTTTCTTTATGGCCGCAAATGTGGCGAGTTCGTGTGGCTGATAATGGTTGTGGCATGAATTTGGATGATTTACAACAAGCCGCAACTGCCCACAGTACCAGTAAGATTCATTCTAGTGCAGATTTATGGAAAATCAGCAGTTTGGGATTTCGTGGTGAGGCGCTACATAGTTTAACGACTTTGGCAGATTTAGAAGTTTTAAGTCGTCCTTTGGGGGGAAGTGAAGGTTGGCGAGTTGCTTATAATAATGAAGGAGAAGTATCACAAGTAGAAGTGGTAGCGATCGCACCGGGTACAGTAGTAACAGTTAATAATTTATTTGCTAGTTATGAAGCTCGTCGTCAGGGTTTACCGGCGACAAATCAGCAATTAAAGGCTGTACAAAATGTCATTCAACAGATAGCTTTGTGTCATCCTCATGTTAATTATCAAATTTGGCAAAATGACAAAGAATGGTTTACGATTTGTCCCGCACCAACTGTGGGAAAACTAATTCCCCAAATTCTCCCCCAGGTGCGACAAGGTGATTTACATGAGGTGAATTTACAAATACCAAATCTGGAAAATTCGTCTTTGCATTTGGTGATAGGATTACCCGATAGATGCCATCGTCATCGTCCTGATTGGGTAAAAGTGGCAATTAATGGCAGAATGATTAAAACGCCAGAACTAGAACAGACAATATTTTCAGCCTTTCATAAGACATTACCACGCGATCGCTATCCCGTTTGTTTTCTACACTTAACTATTTCTCCAGAACAAATTAACTGGAATCGTAACCCAGCCAAAACAGAAATTTATCTCAATGAACTAACTTTTTGGCAAGAACAAATTACTGAAGCTATTCACAAATCTCTGCGGATTTCGGAAACCAATATAAAAGAATCCATTCACACAACCAGAGTTAGTAATTTATTGAAAGTCGCAGAATCAAAAGGTGAATATAACTTCAACTCTCAAAAATCCCAAAGTAGTGAAAATCAAACCTATTTAAAAGCCATTGCCCAACTGAGTAATACTTATATTGTTGCTGAACATTCTGGAGGAATGTGGTTAGTAGAACAACATATAGCCCATGAACGAGTATTATATGAACAATTATGTGATAGTTGGCAATTAGTAGCTGTAGAAACCCCAATTATTATTTATCAATTATCACCAGCCCAGGTTTCCCAATTACAACGCATTGGTTTAGATATAGAACCATTTGGTGATAACCTTTGGGCAGTGCGTAACATTCCTATGATGTTAAAACAACGAGAAGATTGTGCAGAAGCAATTTTAGAATTAAGTTGGGGAGGGGATTTACAAACTGCTCAAGTTGCTGTTGCTTGTCGGAGTGCAATTCGCAATGGCACAAAAATGAGTTTACCAGAAATGCAGACCTTATTAGATAATTGGCAACGTACCCGCAACCCGCGCACCTGTCCTCATGGTAGACCGATTTATTTATCTTTGGAAGAATCAGCACTAGCACGGTTTTTCCGACGTAATTGGGTAATTGGCAAAAGTCATGGAATTTGAAATATTTTATTGAACTATACTCAAAACGGCTTGATTGTTTGATTCTAAACGTCTGGGTTCTTTGTTATTTGGCAAAAGTTTAAATCAGTTTAAATCTCACCCGTGTTTAGTATAAAACTGCGCGTAAACTGTTATTTTCATCAGAATTATTCACAGTTTTAACTAAGCTTAAATCGAGAGTTCCCCCACCAAAATCAACCACTAAAATTAACTTATCAGGGCGTTTTACAGCATATCCTAAAGCTGCTGCTGTAGATTCATCAACAATGGAAACTTGAGGAACATTTAATTTTTGACCTAAATCTCGAAACCAATCTAAATAACGTTCAAAAGCACCAACGGGAACAGTAAAAATTAAATGACTAGGTTCGATATTTTGCTTTTTAATTTCTGTCCAAATAGTTTGGATAAACAACTCAGAAACAGAAATAGCATTATAATTTATCCCATCAATTTGTCTTGCTGGTGGTTGATAATCTTCAGCTAAATCACGTTTAAACTTTTTAAATAACCGTTCAGGAGGATAAGCTTGAGAAAGTCCTAATCTTTGACTACGAACACCTTCACCTAATATAATATTATTACCTGATTTAATAAACATTAAACTGGGAATAATCGGAAATTCTACTCTTTCACCTTGAGGAGTAACATCCACAAATACACGGGATAAATTAGGAAAACGTAAACTTTTAGGTTGTTGAGTATCAGCTTCTAAAATACTAATTACAGTATTGCTTGTACCAAAATCAATTGCGATAGTTGTCATAATTTAAGTAGGTTGGGTTAAGCGAAGTGCAACCCAACAAAAATGATAGATAATTGATATCTTGATGTTGGGTTAAGACAGAATAAATATATGATCTAAAAAATTGTAAGCAGTAAATGTTGGGTTTCGTTCCTCAACCCAACCTACAAATTCATGAGTTTAAGTATTATTGAATCCTGGGGGAAGAGTGCGACTAACTTTAGCAGGATAGAGAACTTTATCACCATCTTGATAACCAATAAAACGAACATAGACTAATTCCCCTTCTTGAATATCATCACTATCAGCTTGATGTAATTGGGGATTATAATTAACCTGTTCCCAAGTTTCCCCAATAGCAGTATAACCCGTATAACCCCAATTAGTAATTAAATTATCTAAAGATGTAAATAGAGAAACTAAGTTTTTAGCAGGTAAGTCAGGTTTAGCTAAAGCCATTTTTTTGACTGTGGGATAATTGCTGAGTAAAGTTTGTAATTGGGTAAAAGTTTCATGTTGAAAATCACTTTGTAATTGTTGAGATTGTTGTTTTAATTCTTCTCGTAGTCGTTGACATTGAATTTCTAACTCTTTAATCTTATGTTCTGTGTCTAGAGAAGTTACGGGTTGATTATTAATAGGTATATCTTGATTATTTGCTGGGAATAAAAACCGGAGAATAATATAAACGATGATTACGAGAATTACAGCAAAAGCAATATCATTAATTTGTTCTAGCATATTATTTGTTTATGTAGTTGGTGTTCAGATCCCCGACTTCTTAAAGAAGTCGGGGATCTAGTTTATTCTAGTTTATTGTTGTTGTAAAGATTGATTTTCGGAAGTGGTAATTAACTCATCATCTTGATAATATTCCGGTAACAATTCCTGAGATTCTATTTCTCCCAAGGACTTTTCTAACCCTTTTGTTGTTTCCACACAACTAGAACCGATTGCATTTAAAACCCGTTCCACAATTTTACCATCTTTACCAATGCGATATTCAACTTTTTGATATTCAGCCATAATGATTTTTCCTTTTGTCCTCAGATCCCCGACTTCTTACCTTATTTAATCATTTATTGATAAAATCTTAAAAAGAAGTCGGGGATCTTATTTAAACCCATCTACCAACTAAAACCCGCACCGTACCATCCTCTAAAACTTCCTCTTCTTCCACACTAAAACCCTCAGTTTGTATGGTTTCCATCAAAGTTTTATGGGCGTACTTTTGACTGATATTATTAATAAACTCCTGTTGATTAATTTTCGCACCCCAAAAATCTGCCACTAATTCATAACTTTCTTCATTTTTACGAAAACCTAAATCATAACCATTAGATTGCTTAATCACATATTCAGCATTAGTTTTATCACCCCTATAACCCCGAACTTGAGTATTTTGTTCAACTTGATAACCTAACTCTTGCAAAACGTCAAGCAAAACTTCACCCTGTTTAATTTGCACCTTGATAGTTGTAAAATGAGACATAAAAAATCAACTCCTATAAAAAATATCTCCAAAACCTCTTCCCTCCGCGTCCTCCGCGCCTCTGCGGTTCGTTTTCTTTTATTATTTAATCCACCTCCAAAGGACCCAAACCCTGCTGCTGAGAATAAACCTTCAACTCCTCAATTAACAGCGTATCAACAGAAGCCGTTCTTGCGCCAGCTTCCGCAGCCCAGCGTTTTAAACTAGTAATTTGTTCCTTAGCAATAGCCGCCAAAGGAACAGTTTCCGACACCGCAGCTAAAATATCTTCAGTGTTAAAATCCCGCCTATTACCATCAATTAAACTACCAAAAGCGCGGTGCATACCATCAATAATTACCTGTTGAATTTCAGCACCGCTAAAGTTTTCGCTATGATTTGCGAGTCTTTGTAAATCAAATTCTCGCAGTCGGGAAGGACGGATTTTTTGCAAGTGGACTTTAAAAATATCATGGCGTTCTTTTTCTGTGGGTAAATTTAAAAAGAATATTTCATCAAATCGCCCTTTTCTTAATAACTCGGCTGGTAATATTTGCACGTTATTAGCAGTAGCTACCATAAACACCGGACTGGTTTTTTCTTGCATCCAGGTAATGAGTGTACCAAATACCCGGCGCGATGTTCCAGAGTCACCATCTACACCACTATTAATATTACCAAATGCCTTATCTATTTCATCCATCCATAATACACAGGGTGATATTGCTTCTGCTAATTGTATCATTTGCCGAATGCGATTTTCACTTTCTCCGACTATTCCCCCAAATAATCTCCCCACATCTAAACGTAACAATGGTAAACGCCATTCGTGGGCGATAGTTTTGGCTGATAATGATTTTCCTGTTCCTTGGATTCCTACTAATAAAACGCCTTTGGGGTTGGGTATTCCATAACGTCGTGCTTCTTCCGTAAAAGCATCTTGACGCATTCGCACCCACTGTTTAAGATTTTCTAAACCTCCGACGTTTTTTAATGATTCATTGGCGGTGTAAAATTCTAATATTCCGGTTTGGCGAACTGCTTGTTTTTTCTCTTCTAATACTCTATCAATATCTGTTTCGTTGACTTGTCCTTTTGCTGCTAAAGCTGCGGCTAAAACTCTTCTAATTCTGGCGCGACTTAATCCTTGACAGGCTTTGATTAATTGTTCTTTTCCCAGTCCATTTAAGTTAAGTTTTTCGGGGACTATTAATTGTTGAATTAAATAATCTATTTCTTCGATGTTGGGTAAGGGAAAATCAATAACTGTAACTTCTTCTTGTAGTTCTGGGGGAATGGTTAATGTATGACTGGTAAGGATGAGGGTTTGGCGTGTGCGTTTGAGTTGACGGGTGAGGTTTTTGATAGCACGAATTACGGGAGCATTTTTTTCTGTTTCGGGGTTTTTGAGGATAAAATGTATGTCTCGCAATACAAAAATTGTGGTTGTATTTTCTGGGGTTTTGGTAATTCTTGATAATGCACCCATGACTGAACCTTTATCAGTTCCGTTGTCATCCCAACCGGTGACGATATCCCATAATAATAGTTGTCGTGGTGTCTGGGATATTTGGGTGAGTTGTTGGAGGACTTGTTCTATTGGTTCTTCTTCGACTCCGACTATATATAGTAGGGGATAGCGGGCGCGAAGCATTAAGTCTATTTGTTGGAGTAGTTGTTGATGGGGGTTATTCATTATGTATAAATAGGGGGGTTAGTTGTTAGTTTATTGGGTTTTTTATTTCGCGCAAAGTTGCAAAGAATAATAAATGTCTGAATCAGGATGTCCAGGATTTGAGGATGTACAGGATGTGATTGTTAGATTATTTGTTAGTTGTTGATGATTAGTATGGAGAAAAGTGAATATTTATGAAGTGAGATGGAAGAATAAATATATGAATCTCATCTATCAACCATCAAATTACAATCCTGTAAATCCTTTAATCCTGGATATCCTGATTCAGACAAAAAATTTTCTTGCTACGCGAGATAGGTAAGACAATAAAAGAGCAAGAGGGCAAAAGCGCATAGTGCTACTAAGTCCTCGCCGCACCACTACATACAACCCGAAAACCGATATGGTTGTAGTTGCCATCGAGGAGGTTGTAGTCGTAGCGACAAGCCGAACGGGAATTCCCAGGATTGAAGACCCACGAACCACCGCGCACCAGTTTTGCATTAGCATTCCATTCAATATCTAGCCATGCGCTTCCATCTGTTGGCGCACCTTCATAGTTACTATGCCTATTATCTTGACACCACTCCCATACATTGCCGTGCATATCGTATAATCCAAAGTTATTGGCTACTCCAAAACTTCCTACTTCTCTTGTTTGTGATCTATAAACTCCTTTTGGTCCTTGTCCATAAGTAAAATTACCATTATAGTTAGCTAAATCCGTTGTAATCGTCTCTCCAAAGTGAAATGGTGTGGTAGTTCCGGCTCTACAAGCATATTCCCATTCGGCTTCACTTGGCAGTCTGTATGTTTTTCCTGTCCTTTGGCTTAACTTTTCACAGAAAGCCACTGCATTATTCCAACTAACTCTTTCAACCGGGCGATTATCACTTTTGAAACGAGAAGGGTTATTTCCCGTGATAACTCGATATTGTGCCTGTGTTACTGGATATTTTCCCATAAAGAAACTAGGAACAGTAACTTCATGCTGAGGACTTTCATCATCACGTCTTCCTATTTCATTTTCTGGTGAACCCATCATAAAAGTACCTCCAGGAATTGCAGCCATTTCTAGTTTTACACCATTGCCCAAATCTTCTAGAAAATATCTAGCTATACGTGGCTGACGTTGAATAATTTCCCCAAATTTGTTGACTGTTAATACTTCAATTTGTTCTAGTTTAAAACCTAGTTTATCAGGATTTTGTAATATTTGCTTAATTTTTGTTTCCGTTCTTTTATTTAATATTAAATAAGCCGCATTTTGAATATCCCAAGATTCATCTTTTAAACCTGCAATTACCAAATCTAAACCATGTTCTCCATAATTCAATGCTTGCTCAAGTGCAGCAATTCTCACCTTTGAATCTGGATTTTGTAACCGCAATTTTACCCCTTCAATACCTCCTAAAACGGCAGCACCTTCTAGTGATGGACTATTACCACCAAGCACAGCATCGTATTCTCGCGGTTGTTGTGGATTATTCATGATTGGTTAATGGTTGGTTTCATGTATGCTGTATTGAAAATAGCATATTATTGTCTGAATCAGGATGTCCAGGATTTGAGGATGTACAGGATGTGATTGATGTGATTGGATGATTTTTTGTTGTGTGGTGAATGTTGTGGTTGTCAGAATCAGGATGTCCAGGATTTGAGGATGTACAGGATGTGATTGTTTGATTATTGGTTAGTTGTTGATGATTAGTATGGAGAAAGGTTAATTTTTATGAAATTACTTTAATAATCAATACATCATTCACGTCTAGTAATCATCAAATAACAATCCTGTAAATCCTGTAATCCTGTTTATCCTGATTCAGACAAAATATTAAGTAAATAGTCATCAACCATCAAATAACCATCCTGTAAATCCTTTCATCCTGGGTATCCTGATATGGCTTACGCCACGCTACGCTATCAGACAAATACAAACTTGACGAAATTGAAAATATAGCCTAATATGGAAATATAGGATGCAGCAGACATGATTTAGGCATTGAAAGATAGTCTAAACATGACATCCCGTTACCTGTATGGTCGAGGAATTCCGGTAAAGACGTTCTGAATACCAAAAATTGATTTTTGGCGAAGACTCCTCAAGGAGTCTTTGTTATTTAAGGACTGGGTAATTTTTTATTATTTAATAAGTTTTTAGCTATCACAAAAAAGCGAACTTTTTTGATTTTACCTATACCATCATATTTAGGGTAGGCGCTTTCTACGTGCAACCTCAGCTTTTTACTTTCCCGAAATACTGTAAAAACAACAAAATAATCAACTTCAATACCACTAGAATCTACAATTTTAACGGTTGCAAAGTTTCCATATCCAGCATGACATACTAATGTTGTGTTTTCACAAGCGTGGCGTAAGCCATATCAGGATGTCCAGGATTTAAGGATGTACAGGATGTGATTGGATGATTATTTGTTGTGTGGTGAATGTTGTGTTTGTCTGATAGCGAAGCGTGGCGTAAGCCATATCAGGATGTCCAGGATTTGAGGATGTACAGGATGTGATTGTTTAATTATTGGTTGGTTGTTGATGATTAGTATGAATAAAGGTTAATTTTTATCAAATTAGTGTAATAATCAATACATCATTCATGTCTAGTAATTATCAAATAATCATCCTGTTAATCCTATAATCCTGGTTATCCTGATTCAGACAAAATATTAAATAAATGTATGAAGAAAGGTTCATTTTTATCAAATTATTGTAATAATCAATACATCATTCACGTCTAGTAATTATCAAATAATCATCCTGTTAATCCTATAATCCTGGTTATCCTGATTCTGACAAAATATTATAAACTGAGTCATTAACCATCAAATTACAATCCTGTAAATCCTCTAATCCTAATCAGTGTTATGGAGGGTATTAAAAATATATATTAAAAACGATACATTAATTAAGTATATTCGACAATTGCGTTAATCTCAATCTATGCTATATCATTCGAGGTTTATTTGAAGTGGAGGTAAAAACACAAAGAACGAAAATAAGCGTTAGACTGAATAAATCATCTTAATATGGTTCTATATGACCTGTAATAGTGCCAGGTATGGCTTTAAAGAACTTGACTACGAAGGAATTTAAGCTAGGCTAATAAGGTCTAAATTTTATTAGGTACAGTTCCGACAGAGCAATAAAGCCAAAATGTAAATTTTAGTAATTGAGCCTGCTATAACTACCTGATAAATTGAATAGCCTGATACTTATTCAAGAATCGTTATCTACTAACCTAGACAAGTTAACTAATTAACGAACCCATGAAACACTAAAAATTGTAAAACCCATTTTACAACACCGATTCATGAGAAAATCTAAAGAAAATATAAAATAAACTCAAATGACTGTGGTGTCTGGAGGGACAAGTGTTTTTAAGACTAGCAAACGAGCATAGACAATTTGTTCAAGATTTAGTAATGAATTTGCAAGCTCTAGCAGTTGTACTAGAGAGGTATGGTTATCCGGCTTCTTGTTATACTTGCGGCGACCAAATGAACAGTGCATCTTTTATGGTGAGCTTAGGCGATAATCACTTAATTCGCTTTTTAGTATCCGATTATGGGATTACTTGGACAGAAATGCGTGATGATAGAGAGTTAATGAAGTTAGAGGGTGCAGAAGCAATTAATCAGTTAGAAGAATTAGCAACTCTTGTTAAAGAGGCGATGCAAACCTCTAGAGATATTGAGTATTCATCCCCGAAGAGTAAACGGATGTTACAGAATACAGCGGGAAGTGTGAAAACTCACCGATAATCTCCTGATAATATATTGGTATTTCAGGTTGCTAATAATCTCTCTGGAGAATTGCACATTGTAGGGGCAAGACCCTTTCGGACGCAAGCTAGATAAATTGCCCCTATACCCCATATACTAATACAACCGGGCTTCACACGGACTTGGTGAAAACCTGAGTTCGACATAAGATAAGTAGGTGAACACAATAAAACCAATCTGTGTAAAGAAAAGTAAAATCGCCCAAACCCTCTTCACTCTTGCCTCTTGCATGAGTGCCTCTTGCCTTGCCATAACGACGATTTTCAAGGCTAACCTACTTAATTTGTGGAAAACTGCCCCAAGTATGAGTCTCAAACCCTTATGATCTCGTTGAAAAAATCATAACTCCGTTCGCGTAGCGTCTCCGAAGGAGAAACTCCGAACTCCTAACACCGAACTCAGGTGGTGAAAATAGGACTGTCCGTTGATTTAGGAATTTTTGGTATATTAATATTAACTTCTAAAAAATCATTATCTTTGAGAATCTGATAGAGATTCACATCCTTCTCTAATAAACAGGCATGACCGCTATATGGTAGGATAAATGTTTGGGTATTTGGTAAAATACCTGCCAATCGAGTAATTTCACTTACAGAGGGTAATAAGCGATCGCTACCACTGCCAATGAGTAAAATTGGTTGTGTTAGCTGTTGTAGCTCTTTGCTATCAACCTGGAAATCTCGCAGTAAGGATAAGCGCCAATTTACAGTTTCTGATGGTAGGGAACGCATAGCTGTAAGTAGTGTATGGCGATCGCTTGGAGAAATCCGTTCTAATGATGCTAGAAACGGTAACAAACCCAACGCACCAACATTAAATAGAAATGATGGCACAAACTGAGTAGCCGGGGATATCCAATTAAACCAAGATTGCTGCTGCAAAGCCGAAGCAGGATTAATTAAGATAATACGCTTAAATAACTGCGGCGACTGGATAGCTACTTGTATTGCTAAACAACCACCAAAAGATTCACCACATAGATATATTATCCGTTGACAGCTTTTTTCTAACTCAGCGTGAACCAAGTCCAAAACATTCTTCGCTAAAACATCCCAAGTGGCCAGACAGTTTTTGGGTATGGACAAGCAACGAATATCTAAACCAGAGGCTAATTCTGGGATTTGAGATTGCAATAACTCACCAGTCCCATCCATACCTGGTAAATAGATAAATAAAGGAGAATCTGATTCTACTGGATTTGGCGTTAAAAAACAAGGTTTAGGATCAACTGCTGGCATTTTACTTATTTTTATTCGTCTACTCTATCTTTAACTTTACCCTCTTCTGTATCCAGATAGGGATTGTGATGAAATTTTTATCTTTTCTCATCTGTCTAAAATCAACCTTTCCAGATAAAAAATCATCCACTCTGAAACCATAATTACAGAATTTATAGCAATTTGTATTCATGATATATAAGTATGTAAGTCAGCATTCAGTCGCTAGACATTAGCTAAATGCTGCGAGTAAATTTTTAATAGTTAGTTCAATGATTAATGGATTAAAAATTCCCAAACAAGGCTCGCTAAATTAGGAATTTCTAGAACAACAACCTAGTACATTACTCAAAATTACAACTAACAGTTTAGTCAATTATTACTGGGAATAATATGCAAAATCATATCCACACAATTAGTTATATCGCTAGATTTTCAGTTAGTGTATTCTCTGTAACTACTAAGGACAGAAACAGGTTTTACCATGATTATTAGTAAATATAGGACTCCTATTTGATTTTTGAACAGAACTCGGTACATACTGAAATCCTTCTTCCCTGTTCCCTGTTCCCTGTTCCCTGTTCCCTAACTCAACGGAAAATTCAGGAATCAAACCGGATTCCTATACTTTCTCTGATTTAGTTAAAAATCAGGTGGATTTATAGAAGTAATTAAACAATTCTTCAGTCCATAAACTTGTTATCCATCGCCAGGAGTTTGAAAAAAAAGTAGCAATGTTATATAATTACGTAGTTTTGTCTAAATCATCTAGATTATTAATAGAGAAAACTGATTAATAATTTGCTTTTATAGTCCATGAATCTTGTGAATAAAACAGAAAAGACTTTTGCACTGACCACACCACTATACTATGTCAACGATGTTCCGCATATTGGCAGTGCTTATACAACTATAGCAGCGGATGTAGTAGCCAGATTTAATCGCTTACAGGGACATCAAGTGCTACTAATTACAGGTACAGATGAACACGGGCAAAAAATTCAGCGTTCAGCAGCAAATTTAGGAAAACCACCACAAGATTTTTGTGATGAAATCGTTCCTAGTTTTCTTAACTTGTGGGATTTACTCGACATTCAATATGATCGCTTTAGTCGGACTACAGCACCCCGTCACCAAGCGATAGTGAAAGAGTTTTTTCAGCGAGTTTGGGAAACTGGTGACATCTACCAAGGACAACAGAAAGGTTGGTACTGCGTTTCCTGTGAAGAATTCAAGGAAGAACGGGATTTACTTGCAGACAAACACTGTCCCACCCATACTAACAAACAAGTAGAGTGGCGAGACGAGCAGAACTATTTTTTTCGCTTGTCTAAATATCAAACCCAGTTAGAGGAGTTTTACCAGTCCCACCCAGATTTTATCCAACCTGTCAGCAGACGGAATGAAGTTTTCAATTTTGTCGCTCAAGGTTTACAGGACTTTTCAATTTCCCGGGTAAATCTGGATTGGGGTTTTCCTGTACCTGTGAATTCTCAACATACATTATATGTGTGGTTTGATGCTTTGCTGGGTTATGTTACGGCATTGTTAGAACCAGATGCAGAACCAACTTTAGCTAATGCTTTACAAACATGGTGGCCGATTAACCTGCACCTGATTGGTAAAGATATTTTACGCTTTCATGCTGTGTACTGGCCAGCAATGTTGATGTCAGCAGGTTTACCTTTACCAGACAGGGTATTTGGACATGGTTTTTTAACTAAAGATGGTCAAAAAATGGGGAAGACTTTAGGTAATACCCTTGATCCTATTACTTTAGTGGAAAATTATGGTAGTGATGCCGTTCGTTATTACTTCCTTAAGGAAATCGAATTTGGTAAAGATGGCGATTTTAATGAAATAAGGTTCATTAATGTTTTGAATGCAGATTTGGCGAATGATTTAGGTAATTTGTTAAATCGGACTTTAAACATGGTGAAGAAATACTGTGCTAGTCAAGTACCGTCCATCAGCCAATCAGCTATTCCCATTGACAATCCTTTGAAAACAATGGGTTTGCAGTTAGGAGAAAAGGTGAAACAAGCATACACAGCATTAGCTTTCAATGAAGCCTGTCACTATGTTTTATCTCTGGTACAAGCCAGTAATAAGTTTATTGATGATCAAGCTCCTTGGTCATTATATAAACAAGGTAAGCAGGGGGAAGTGGAAGTGGTGCTATATGCGGTGCTGGAATCTGTAAGACTAGCAGCTTATCTTCTCTCCCCAATTATTCCTAATATCAGCAGTGATATTTATCAGCAATTAGGCTGGGGAATAAATTTTAATGAACAAAAAGAAAGTGCAATTTTAGCTCCTTTTTGTACCCACTCAACATGGGGAATATTATCCGATAAACAAATATTGGGAACACCAAAACCAGTTTTTAAACGGATAGAAACATCAAAATAAAAGATTAATTTTGGGAACTGCGAATTTCTTAAAAAACCAAAGAATTCGGGGAACAGGGAACAGGGAACAGGGAACAGGGAATAAAGAACAATATTGATCTTTACTCTTGCCTCTTGCCTCTTGCCTCTTGCCTTCTGAACTCCTGAATTCTTATCATAAGCAACTCTAACAAGTAGATAGTTAGAAATTTCTATCATAACAGGGATAACAACACAAGGTATGACAACAATGTTGAACAATTTTGAAAACGACTCAATATTTACCCCAGAACAGGTTTTGGAAAATCGGGGTCGGGTGGCTATCTTTATTGATGGCTCAAACTTATTTTATGCGGCACTACAACTAGGAATCGAAATTGATTACACTAAGTTATTGTGCCGATTGACTGGCGGATCAAGGCTATTACGGGCTTTTTTCTATACAGGAGTGGATCGGACAAATGAGAAACAACAAGGCTTTTTGTTGTGGATGCGTCGTAACGGTTATCGGGTGATTGCTAAGGATTTGGTGCAATTACCAGATGGCTCTAAAAAAGCTAACTTAGATGTGGAAATAGCTGTTGATATGATGGCATTGTGCGATTCCTATGATACCGCAGTTTTAGTCAGCGGTGACGGCGATTTGGCTTATGCTGTCAATTCTGTCAGCTATCGTGGGGTGAGGGTAGAGGTGGTGAGTTTGCGTTCTATGACTAGTGATAGTTTAATTAATGTGAGCGATCGCTATATTGATTTAGAAGCCATCAAAGAAGATATCCAAAAAACTCCCCGCCAAAGTTATCCATATCGCCCATTGTCTAGTATGGGCTTTTTAGACGATCCTAGAGATAGTAATAGACATCTAGAAGTTCCAGAATAATGCAAGATTCACAAGCGAGGGAGAATGGAAGACAAGATGGAAAACATCAGAGGGGAATTAAAAATCATTCTCCCCACTTCTGTTCATTTTTGGGGTTAACATCACTAACTAATTGGTTTTACCTGCCTTTGATATTATGTTTAGGCTTATGCTTGTCGAGTTGCGGTAATCTATTACCTACCCAATCAAAAACTGATCCTTCATCTCCAAAAGATGATGATACTAAGGTAACTTTTTTTAGGATTGTTTTTGAACAATTTGATGAGGTAGGTAGACCAATTTGGAAAGTTAAAGCTAAAGAGGCAAAGTACACTACAGATAAACAAGTAGGTCAGGCGGAAAATCCTGAAGGGGAACTTTACCAAGATGGAAAAGTTGTCTACCAAATTAAAGCAGAAAAAGCTGACATTAAGCAAGATGGTAAGCAACTATTTCTTCAAGGTAAAATTGTCGCTACTGATACCCGTAATGGGATTGTCTTCAAGGGTAATGAGCTAGAATGGCGGCCTCAAGAAGATTTATTAATTGTTCGCAATCAGTTAAATGGTAGTCATAAACAATTACAGGCTGTAGCTCAAGAGGCAAAGATTAAAACTCGTGAACAACGGGTAGAATTTTCACAAGGAGTAGTTGCTAAATCCACAGATCCACAGTTGCAAATGCAAACTGAGCATTTAATATGGCATATTAAGGAGGAGAAATTATTTAGCGATCGCCCAATTCAAATAGAAAGATATAAAGATAACAAAATTACTGCACGTGGTCAGGGTAACGCCGCAGAAATTAATTTAAAAACTCAAATTGCGACTCTCAAACCACAGGCAAAATTAGAGTTAATAGATCCACCAATGCAAATTACTAGTAACTCTATAACCTGGAATATTAACAAAGAAAATATTACCACAAATTCTCCTATTCGCATATTTCAAACTGCTGAGAATGTGACTGTCACCGCTAATCAGGGAAAAATGAAAATACCAGAAAACACGGTGTATCTCACTGGTAATGTTAATGCGGTTGGAAAACGTAGTCAGTCTTTAAAATCAAATCAACTGACTTGGTATTTAGATAAAAAATTGTTAGAAGCTCAAGGAAATATAATTTATCGTCAAATTGAACCAAAATTAACTTTTCAAGGGGAAACAGCCGTCGGTAATTTAGAAACAGAAAATATTGTTGTTAAAGGTGGTAATTCATCCAAAAGCAGAGTAGTCACAGAAATTATCCCCCAGGAAGGTAGGTAGGGGGTAGGGGAGTTGGGGGG
>NZ_LJOU01000117.1:0-15557 GCF_001672085.1 Anabaena sp. AL93
GTCGCCATCTTGACAAAAATCAAGAAAAATTGGCTGGACTTTATGCTGGTAATCCTCAGCGTAAAACGGCACGTCCTACTGCTGAAATGCTTCTTGTTGCATTTAAAGAAATCACATTGATATTAATTGAGGTTAACAATGAAGTCTACACTCATTTAACTACTCTTTCCCCTTTACAGCAGCGTATTCTTGTTTTACTTGGGTTTCCCCCTACTATTTATACTCAGCTTAGTGGTCAATCTTTTACTCCTGAGTAGAATTCTTCTAACTCTCGCAAAAATGGGCGAACCGGGAGTTATGAGTAATAGGCGATGAAGTAAGGATTCAAAATATAGAATAAATCTGAGATAAACCTTTTAGACAAATTCTTGTCTAACAAGTATTCTAACTCTTAAATACCCATGCTATACCTATACTATGAGTGAATTAAGTGTTGAATTATTATTTCTAACTTCTTACGTGATTGTGTTATTAATTAAAACTCATTTTGAACTACGAAATCAGGCATAGAGCTTTTCCACCCATTGATAGATATTAAATATTTTTTCAATATGCGATGCTTTTAAACGATAAATATTATCCGGATTGTAAGTTTCTATTTTTGTATTTTGGATTATTTAGTAAATTTTCGTAGGAACAAATAAATCTAGTAACAACATGGCGATTTATCCAATTACTCTCATCGTCCATCCCGGACAAACATAGAAACTTTGCAAAAAATACACAAAAATTTAATATATAGCTTTCCTGGCTTATTCATGGAGGTGCTAAACAGACAACAGGCAACAAGCAATAGATTTTTTCACAGATCATTTAGGATGGATATATAGGAGTGTTTATCTACATTTTGGATATTTGTTAAAGTGAGTATCAGGGGGTTTGACATATTTGCTAATTAAGAAAAGAATGAAGAATATGCCGATATATCTTCCAAAAAAGATAGTTTTTTGTGGGTGCTAAAACCAGTAATGATCATGGGTTGTATCTAGCCATAACCAAAAATAATGGACAAATACTGATTTACCTTCCAGATAAGGAATGATCAAGAAGAGAGTCTTTTGCTAGAGAAAAAGGGTGTATTTGTCCTGAAGGGAAAACTACCCAGTCTGAAACAGGCTGTTGTGATTAAATTATGTACCAAACAAAGCAACCATCCCTAAAGGAAACTATGAATCTTGCTGAATTGGGAACAATGGAAATACTAGAGAATATTACTGATCATGAAGAACCAACAATCGAGAGTTTAGATCAAGTAGTATATGAAGATACTGCAATTGTCGAAAACTTGGAATCAGAAGAACGCAATGGCGATGACATGGCCGCAGCCCGTCCTTCGGGATATAATAAAACCGAAAATGATGATGCTGTAGGCGCATTTTTTAAGGAAATGGCACGTTATCCACTACTCAAACCTGATGAAGAAGTGGAACTAGCCAGACGAGTCAGATTTTTGGAAGAAGTCAAAGAATTGCAAGCAGCATTGGAATTGGAACTAGGAGCGCACCCTAGTAAGGTTCAGGTGGCTTCGCAATTAGAAATGACAGAAAAACAACTGGACAGCCGATTGTATCAAGGTAGAGTCGCCAAGCGAAAAATGATTCGCTCCAATCTCCGGTTAGTTGTATCTATTGCTAAACGATATTTAAATCGTGGTGTCCCTTTTCTCGATTTGATTCAGGAAGGAGCAATGGGTTTAAACCGCGCTTCTGAAAAATTTGATCCCGATAAAGGATATAAGTTTTCTACTTATGCTTATTGGTGGATTAGACAAGCAATTACCAGAGCGATCGCTAATGATGCCCGAACTATTCGCTTACCAATCCATATTGTTGAGAAACTTAATAAACTAAAAAAAGCACAACGGGAACTTAAACAAAAACTCTCTCGTAACCCAACGGAAGCCGAAATGGCTGAATCTTTGGAAATTACGGTTCACCAACTGCGTCAACTTCAACAACTTCGACGACAAGCACTTTCCCTTAACCACCGTGTCGGTAAAGAAGAAGACACAGAATTAATGGACTTGCTAGAAGATGAAGATAACCAGTCTCCCGAAGCAAAAATGAACGAAAACATGATGCGTCAGGAAATTTGGGAAGTTCTAGGAGACGTACTTACCCCCAGGGAAAAAGATGTCATTTCCCTCCGCTATGGACTCACCAGCAGCGAACCCTGCACCCTAGAAGAGGTAGGTAATATGTTTAACCTTTCCCGTGAACGAGTTCGCCAAATCCAAAGTAAAGCCATGCGAAAGTTACGTCGCCCCCACATAGCCAAACGGTTAAAAGGCTGGTTGGTTTAAGTTATTAGTCATTAGTCAGTTGTCATTAAGTAGGTGGGCGTTAAAAATTGTCGTTGGGGTAAGGGAACAGGGAACTCTCAACAGGGAACAGGAAGGGAGTTTTGAGTGATTTTACTTTTCTTCACATACCTTTAAATTTTTCTGTTCACCTACTTAGTTAGTTGCCTGTGGTTAGAAAAAATTAGACCTCTTGAGTATAAACTGTGAATTAATGACCAATGACTAATGACTAATGACTAATGACTAATTTAATTATCCGTTTTGCCCAACCCAGTGATTCTCATACCCTATTTGCATTAATTCAAGGACTTGCAAAATATGAAAAACTATCCGATGCTGTGATTGGTAATGCTGAAGCCCTCAAAGATCATTTATTTGGTTCGCCAAAATATGTATACGCAATCTTAGCTGAATCTCAAGGTCAAGCTGTAGGTTTTGCTATATTTTTTCATAATTATTCAACATTTCTCACCAAGCCGGGACTTTACCTCGAAGATATCTTTGTTTTGCCAGAATATCGCCGCCAAGGTATTGGTAAAGCACTTTTGGCAAAGGTAGCTCAAATAGCCCTAGAAAGGGATTGTGGGCGCTTAGAGTGGAGCGTTTTAGATTGGAATGTGTCAGCCCAAGCATTTTACCGGAACATGGGCGCAGATATTTTAGATGATTGGCGGATTTGTCGTGTAACTGAAAAGGATATTCCCCAATTAGCAAATCAAAAATGAAGTTTAAAAAATCAAGGAAAAATCCAAACAGTTTACCTTTTATCTTTCATTATTAATTTCTTTTTGCTAATCGTAAATTTAAATTCACATAAATTTACCTTCAGCCTAAACCCTCAAGCTATCAATCAATTAATCGCCAATTTCCCATAATTGAGAACCAAGTTTGACAGCTTGTCTTTTGACTAATCCCACAAAATCAAATGAAAATTATAGAGGATATTTGCACGGATTCAGCCATTGTCGTAGAGAGAACACCACATGAAAAATATCGTCTCAGTATTATTAATAGGCATAGCCATCTTCACCTTTGCCTTCAGTAGCCCCGCTTTGGCTGCTGACGCTGCTAGTGGCGCTGCATTATTTAAGGCTAATTGCGCTCAGTGTCACGTTGGGGGCGGAAATTTAGTTAATCGAGCTAAAACCTTGAAGAAAGAGGCTTTAGAAAAGTACGGTATGTACTCGGCTGAAAAAATTATTGCTCAAGTTACTAAAGGTCAAGGTGCAATGCCAGCCTTTGGTAATAAATTAAAAGTAGATCAAATAGAAAATGTAGCTGCTTATGTACTAGAACAAGCTGATAATGGCTGGAAAAAGTAAAGTTACATCTAACTTGATGGTTTAACAATGTGCGGGGCTTTTCGCTTATTATTCCTATAGTTATAGCAGTATGCACTCTTTGTGAGATCCAGTCAGCAACCCGCAAAGCCTGTAGGGGCGGGGAAACCCCGCCCTAGATTGTATTGCATTAAGCATAATAACTGTCATGTTATTCATAACTAATCATCCATAACTAATCATAAAATATGAGTTTATCAGGCATTACTATAGAACAGCGCGAAAAAGAGGCTGAAGCCTTAAAGACTTTCCTGATCTTTAGTTTTATTGGCTCACTAGCATTACATACTGGACTATTAGCTTTAGCTATTAATAAGTTTTTCTTCAAAGTACCTGAAGTTACAAATGAACCAATTGAAGTAACAATTTTGGAAACTCTCCCTCAGAAAATAATCCAACCACCAGTAGAGATCAAATCCCTAGCAAAAATAAATTCTGGTGGTGGAAATGAAGGCGGCGAAGTTTCTATACCAACAAAAACAACCATTAGTAAAATCAAGTCTTCTGTTGCCCCTGTAAGCACACAGCCTCAACCAAAAACCACTAATAACCTGATTAGTAAACAATCCCCAATACTCACGCCTCCTAAAAGTGCAATCATCCCAAATTCTCTAAAAAATAACTCTATAGAAAATACAACTCCTGAACCGACAATAGCAACAATCCCAACAGAAACCAAACCAATCCAAAAATTAGATGAAACTTCAAATACCCTAGCGTCTACTGAACCTCAAGCGGAAACAAAACCTACGGAAATCCCATTATTAAAGTCAGAAATTCAACCTAATATTAGTTCTAATAATATCCCCAGCAACTCCACGAATTTTACACCTGTTTCGCAGAATAGAAAGATTTTCAGTAATTTAGGTAATCAGCGCTGGAGAGATATTTTAGGTAAAGATTCCGGTAATGGTGTGGGAAGCAATTCCGATAATAGTGTGGGAAGCAATTCCGGTAATGGTGTGGGAAATAATTCCGGTAATGGTATTGGAAATAGTTCTGGTAATGGTATTGGAAATAGTTCCGGTAATGGTGTAGGAAACAATTCTGGTAATGGTGTAGAAAACACAGCAAAGCCAGAAAATAAACCAGTAGCTACCGCACCCAAACCTCCCATCGAAAATAGTTCTAAATTGAATCGTGCGGATTGTCTACAGTGTCAAATTAAGTATCCAGAGAGAGCCAGACGGCGGGGTGCAGAAGGAAATCCAGAAGTTTCTATTGATACTGATGATAAGGGTAATGTTACGAGAGTGCGGTTAATCCGTTCCAGTGGTGATAGTGAACTGGATGAAGCTGCTCAAAAAGCTGCTCAAGAGTGGAAATTAACACCCACAGAAGCAGGAAGAGAAGGAGTAAGAGCCTCGGTTAACTTTGCTATTAAAGGATCACAGCGTCACCGTAAACTTCAAGAACGCCAAATAGAAAAACAGCGAGAAGCCATTAATAAAAAACCGGAACAAGAAGCTGCTGCTTCCACTTCGATAGAATCACGTCAACGCAATCGCAGAAAAACGAATGTTATTATTACCGATATTCCATCCGAAAATATAACTAGACAGAGACAAGAATCTGCACCCTCCAAAAGTAAACCAGTTTCACTACCCCGTCAGTCTATTGAACCTGAACAACCCAAGCAAACAGAAGAATCTCCAGCCCGTCGCCGTTCAGTTCAGCCCGTAAAATCTGACACGAGTAATCAATCGGACGAAGGTAGAACCGAAAGAATACAAAAAAGTCAGAGACGCTTAACAGAAGTCCTCCGTCGTCGTCAAAAGTCTGCTGATTCACCACCAGCAGAATCTCCCGCACCACTAGAACCTGCGACTACATCACCAACTGAGTCTAAAAGTCAATAGTGCTAAGATTAGCACCCGACAACAGATTTTTAGTGTGAAACTTGGGTAAGTCCTATGCCAAAAAGCGTTACTCTAGATGATAAAGTTCAAAAATAATTATGACACCGGAAGACATAGCGGGTACGTTAACAGAGTTATTTAGTGCTGAAGTTGTAAAATCTATCGCTCCTGGTTCTTGGCAAGTAGAAACTGCTGATTTTCGGTTGTTGGTGCTGCTTTCAGAAGATAATACCTGGTTGCGGATATTATTGCCAATTATGCCTTTACAAGAAGCCGCAGCCTTTATGACACAGTTTCTAGAGGCTAATTTTGATGATACTCAGGAAACACGATATGCCGTTTATGATGATGTAATTTGGGGAGTATTTCAGCATAATAGTGGCACTTTGACTAATGGAGATTTTGCTAATGCGATCGCTCGTCTGATTTCATTATATCAAGCTGGTGTTCATGATGTTTTCAATAATTTAGTAGAAACTCGTATCCGCGAAATTATCAAAGCCGCAAAACAACAGGGACAATCTTTAGAAGCCACTATGCAAAATCTAGACCGTTTTTATGCCGAAGGATTATTAGGAGATATTGACCAAAATGCCCAGGGACGAGAACAAGTTTTAGCAGCTTGGCAAAGACAATTAGAACGTCTTTGGATGGAGATGTAATCGAGTTGACGGGGAAAGTCTCTACATTACTTCTCCATAGGTGCTGATTAAATTTGACTATAGATCGCTGAGATTTATCCCTAAGATTGGACAGTTTACAAATTTATTTCCAGACCAATCTGTGAAAGTATGATCATTTTTGTAATGTCTGGGTGTTTCCATCATTAATTCCCAGGCTTTTCCCGCATTTAATAAGTTAAATCTTTCAGGGTAATATGTTTGTAATAGTTCTTGCACCATTGGCGCATAATCTGAATTTATGCCGGGGAAAATGTGATGTTCTGTATGGTAAGAAAAGTTTAAATGTAAGACATCAAATAGTTTCGGAACTCGAATAGAGAGACTATTAATGAGAGGATCATTTACATTGGTCATGCGGCACAACATATGATTGGTATAGATATAAAATATCAGCCCCGCATAGCCTATCCAAATAGGCAAGAAGTAGCTAAGAAGTAGTTTAATGGGGTGGAACTCCAGGTAACTTAAGATGGTAGCATGGATGGCGATAATCATGAGTAATTCTACAGCGATCGCCCGTTGTTCTTTCCCACTAACTGTAAAAGCCACTACAGGATACTTAGACTTACCATTATTGAATAATAAAACTGAGGTCAAATTCCGAAATGTGTGGACGCCCCAAGCATGACTCATTCCTATAAACAATAAAATAGGATTTACCTCAGATGACGGCACAAAAGCATTCTGAATCCATTTACCCCAATTTTTAGGTTGATTATCTAAATAATTACGATCTGGATCTTCCAAAGAATTTGTTTTATTATGATGTTCTCGATTGTGTACTGCTTTCCATAAAGTTGGCGGCATCCATAACATTGTGAATCCCAATAAGCTAATTATTTGTCTCAACCAAGGATTCGTAACTGTGCGGCTGTGAAGGAAATTGTGGGTACTAAAAAGCAAAACAATCACACTATTAGCCATCACTAATGCTAATGGTAAATACAGCCAAAGAAAATACCAATTCCAGTCATCAAGATGATTGGCAATTCCCCAACCTAAAATCATAATTGCTAGATTAATTAAGAGAATCCAGAGTTTATTGATATCAGGTAAAAATGCTTCTGTCGGCAGTAAAGGACGCAAATTTTTAGCATACTCTGCTTGCGTCATCCAAGCTTTTTGTTCAAGTGTATTCATGAATATTTTTAGTTTTGTTTGCAGGTTGATTAAGACTTTGCGAAAATATTTCATCCGACGTAAAGTCTAAAGGTTGTAAATTTACAAAGGGCAACCAATGAGGAGAGAAAAATTCATCAATTCCAGACTTTTGCAGCAATTTGGTGTTTTCTTCACCTATTCAGGTAACTCAGCAGCATTACGAATATTTTGTAAAATTAAACTAGGTGCAGTTCGTTTAACTAACCCAGTTAATACGTTTCCAGGACCAATTTCTACAACTTTCTCAATGCCATCTTCTACTAATTGCAAACAAATTTCTCGCCAGCGGACAGAACCAGTCATTTGTTGGGAAAGACGCTGTTTTAAAGTTTCCGCTGCCACTGCTGGAATTGGATCTACATTAGATGAAACTGGAACATTTGCTGACTGAAAAATCACTGAATCCAGAACTTCTTGAAATTCCATTGCGGCTGCTTTCATTAAATGGGAATGAAATGCACCCGAAACCTTTAAGGGGATGGCCCGTTTAGCTTTAACTTGTGAAATGACAGTCTGTACAGCGTCTGGAGTTCCAGAAATAACAACTTGGAGAGGACTGTTATCATTTGCTAAAACTACATCAGGTGTGGCGCTAATAACTTTTTCTAATTCTTCTCGGTCAAAGTTCATTAATGCTGCCATCATTCCCCCAGCAGCACTATCCATTAATTCTGCCCGTCGTTTTACCAAGTGTAATCCAGCCGACCATTCAAAGACACCAGCGACATAAAGGGCTATATATTCGCCTAAACTATGACCTGTAACTACGTCTGGTTGCTGTCCTTTTTCCCGCAAAATATCAGCAATAATACTTTCGATTACATATAAACTAGGCTGGGTATAAAGTGTTCTTGATAAGGTGTCAATATCACTTTGACATATATCTATTACAGACCAACCCAAAATTTCCTCAGCTTGAATAAATTTTTCTTTGGCAGATGGTAGAGTTAACAAGTCTATTCCCATTCCCAATGCTTGAGAACCTTGTCCGGGAAACACCCATGCAGTTTTAGTCATTTGTTATTAGTCGGTGGTCAGTTGTTAGTTGTTAGTTGTTAGTTGTTAGTTATTAGTTGTTAGTTGTTAGTTGTCAGTTGTCATTGATTATTAGTATTAATTTTCTACTTTTGACTTTTGACTTTTGACTTTTGAATTATCTATCTTCCCCATTGAAAAATGGCTGCCCCCCAGGAAAGACCTGCACCAAAACCAGATGTGGCAATGATATCATTAGGTTTAATTTTCCCGGCTCGCACTGCTTCATCTAAAGCCAGGGGGATAGATGCAGCGGAGGTGTTACCATAGTCGGCGACATTGCTGATAATTTTATGTTTGGGAATCTCTAAGCGTTCAGCAACGGAATTGATAATCCTTTGATTTGCTTGATGTAATACTAGCCAATCTATATTTTCAACTTTGAGATTAGCTGCAAATAGGGCTTTGTCTATCACTTCTGGAACTTTTTGCACAGCGAAGCGGTAGACTTCTTTACCGTTCATGGTAATAGGATGATATTTGCCTGTAGATACGTGAATATCTGGCGCTAATTCTGTGCTAGAGGCGTTATAGGCTAGGTTGAGACAATTGTTTTGAGAACCGTCGCTTTTGAGGCAAAATCCTAATAGGCGATCGCTTTTATTAGCCTGTAATACCACCGCCCCAGCCCCATCACCAAATAACACACAACTGCGTCTATCTTGCCAATCTACCCATCGAGAGAGGATATCAGCCCCAATTAAGAGTACATTTTGATAAACACCTGTTCTGAGGTATTGGGCGGCTGTGACTAAACCAAAGACAAAGCCAGAACAGGCAGCAGTTAAGTCAAAGGCAACTGCTTTGGTAGCACCTAATTCACCTTGAACACGGCAAGCACTTCCAAACAGGTCATCAGGAGTGGATGTGGCTAATAAAATTAAATCTATGTCTGCTGCTGTGATCCCGGCGGCAGTAATAGCCTGCCGACTAGCCGCAGTGGCTAATGATGTCAGTGAGTCAGGGGGCAATGCTAACCGTCTTTGACGAATTCCTGTTCTTGAGGCAATCCACTCATCTGATGTTTCTACCAGTTGAGTTAATTCTTGGTTGTGTAAACAAGTTGCTGGGACTGCTGAACCACTGCCTGTAATTGCTATACCACCGTTAAAAAAATTTTGCACTTCTTTTTTTCCTCAATTGTCAATTGTCATTTGTAAATTGTCAGTTGTCTTGTTTGTAAGCATTAATAATGAGTACCAATGACAATCCCAATTTTAGATTTGAGATCAAGAATTTCAGATTTATAAAAGTATTTATGAATCTAAAATCCCCAATCTAAAATTGGATGACAAATGACAAATAGTTGTTAACGTAGTATCTCCACGTTGAAGAAATAATAGCTAACTACTTTCATTTTGGAGAATTTGATATTGGGATTGGAGTCTTTCTAGCACCTGATTATCTACGGCTTCTTTAGCCATGCGAATGGCACTAAAAATAGATGGTGCTTGGGAACTACCATGACCAATAAAACAAATACCGCTGACACCCAGAAGCAAAGCTCCTCCGTGTTCAGCATGATCCATGCGTTGTTTAACGCGCTTCAGATTAGGTTTTAAAATCGCTGTACCGATTTGACCGTGTATCCCTTGGGGTAGTTCTTCTCGAAGAATTTGTAGAATTACGCCCCCAACTGCTTCGGCAAATTTTAATAAAATATTACCCACAAAGCCGTCGCAAACAATCACATCAAATTCACCAGATAATACATCACGCCCTTCAGCATTACCAGTAAAATTAATTTGAGTATTTTCCCGTAACAATTGGTGGGCGCGAAGAACTACTTCGTTACCTTTAGTATCTTCTTCGCCAATATTCAATAAACCTATCTTGGGATTGTCGGTTCCCAAAACATACTGACTGTAAATTGAACCCATAACTGCAAACTGCTCTAAAAATTTAGGGCGACAGTCTACATTAGCACCAACATCCAGGATCATTACTGGCTTGCCGGCTTTGATGGTGGGGAATACTGTGCCAATTGCTGGGCGGTCAATTCCCGGTAATCTGCCTAATCGCAGCAAAGCTGATGCCATAGCTGCCCCAGAGTGTCCAGCAGAAAATACAGCATCTGCCTGTTGATTTTTGACTAAATCCATCGCTATGTTGATGGAAGATTTCCGCTTGCGTCTAACTGCGTTGAGAGGATCTTCATCCATAGCGATCGTTTCCTCGGCAGGAACAATCTCCAAATCCGCCATAGTTGTCTTTGGCGGCATTACAGCCTCGATTTGTTGGGGATCTCCAACCAGTAATATTTTTACACCCAATTCTTCTCGCGCCCGCAGTGCGCCGGCGACGATCTCAGTGGGTGCATGATCTCCCCCCATTGCGTCAATTGCGATCCTTACACCAGTCGATCCCATTGCTCAGAGCTTATAGAAACCTTACAAATTTTATCAGATTGCAATACTTAAAAATTCAGAATTCTCAAAAAAGCATAAGAAAATCTATTTTTTCTGCAACTAAGAGAATTCAGGAGCTTGCATTAATTGAAATATAACGATACCTAATTAAGCATATAGGTATTTTGAATAGGACTGAGAACGATCAGGTTAAAGCTTTTTTATGCTCTTTTACCGTTCACCGGAAAATATGTGAATGAACTACCCCTTGCTAATTACTATAAAGGCGTTTTCTAGATGATAATAAACTGAAATTATAGCAGACCAAACAACAAAAATGAGATTTACATTTACAGTCCCCAGTAACTACAATTTTTTAGGCAGATTTTACCGACTGGCAAGCATCAGCGTGCTTGCTAATATGATGGTTCCTTTGGCTGGTTTGGTAGATATTGCTTTTTTAGGGCATTTAACAGATATTCGACATTTAGCAGGAGTAATTTTAGCAACTATTCTCTTTGATTATCTTTATCGAGTATTAAAGTTCATGCGTTCTAGCACCAATGCTATAACGGCTCAAGCTGTTGGTAAAAATGATGATAAAGCAGTAGTTTTAGCTGGTTTACGGAGTGGTTTAATTGCTTTACTAGTGGGTTTAATTATTGTTTTATTGCAATATCCTTTACAAAAAATTGGTTTTTTCATTTTGAGTGGTTCTTCAGATATTGAATCTGCTGGAGTTGATTATTTTTATGCGCGAATTTGGGGCGCACCTGCTGTCCTCCTCAATTTTGTTTTATTTGGTTGGTTTTTAGGTAGAGAAATGAATTGGGTGATGCTATTAATGTCAATTGTCGGTAATGGTTCTAATGTATTGTTAGATTATTTGATGATTTCTAAATGGGGTTGGGCAAGTGTAGGGGCAGGTTTAGCAACAGCATTAAGCCAGTATTTAGCTTTAATCGTGGGTTTAATATGGATGTTTTTTACTATTCCTTGGCAAGCTGTACCAGCAGCCATTCAAGAATTATTTGATTGGGTAGCTTTAAAGGAAACTTTTGCGTTAAAAGGTAATATTTTGATTCGGTTTTTAGTATTAATTTCTGTCTATTCTATTTTTACTAATTTAAGTGCAACCATGGGAACAACTGTTTTAGCGCAAAATGGTTTATTACTCCAAATTGCTCTTTTGAGTCAGTTTACAATTCAAGGGGTAGGAGTAACAATGCAAACCCTGACAGCGAATTTTAAAAGCAAAGGCAATACTCAACAGATCATCCCTTTATTAATAGTTTCTCTAGTTACGAGTGTGGTGATTGCATTAGGTTTTGCCGGGACATCTATTTTCTTCCCTGATCAGGTATTTGGATTATTAACTAATCACACAGAAGTGAATCAAGAGATTAATCAATATACCATTTGGTTACTGCCTATTTTAGTAATGACTGCCATTACTTTTATGCTAGAAGGTTACTTTATTGGTTTAAAGGAAGTTGCAACTTTACGTAATGCGGTATTATTATCTTTTGTAGTGGGTTTTATCCCCTTACTAATTGCTGCTGGATATTTTCACAATAATCATTTATTGTGGTCTTCTTTACTGTCTTACATGACAAGTAATATGGTTTTATTAGGTATCTCTGTACCTGGAACATTGAAAGATAAAAGTTTAGAAAATCAGCCATTAATTTCCAGATAAGACTCCCATTTGTTTTTTCAGATCCCCGACTTCTCGAAGAAGTCGGGGATCTTGTCTTGTCCAGATTAGAGGAAATTAAATTAACTCAAAACCCAGCTAACCAGTGTTCTCACACCAAAACCAGTTGCCCCAGCACCATTGTAGCCATGTTCCTTATCAGCCCAAACTGGTCCAGCAATATCTAAATGCGCCCAAGGAGTATCCTTAACAAACTGCTTCAGGAATAAAGCCGCAGTAATAGAACCGCCATAACGGGGTCCGGTATTTTTCATGTCAGCAATACCCGATTTTAACCCGTCAAAATATTTATCTTCCATCGGCATCCGCCAAATTTTCTCACCAGCATTGTCAGCGGCGGTTTGTAGTTGGGAAGCTACCGCGTCATCTGGTGTAAATAAACCCGCGATATCTTCGCCCAAAGCCACCACACAAGCACCTGTAAGGGTAGCTAAATCAACGATCGCATCTACACCCAATTTATCAGCATAAACCAAGGCATCAGCCAAGGTTAACCGCCCTTCAGCATCGGTGTTATTAACTTCGATTGTTTTGCCATTTGATGCAGTTAAGATGTCTCCAGGGTGCATAGCCTTACCGCTAATCATGTTTTCAGTAACGGCGGAGATAAAGTGAACTTCTACATCTGGTTTTAACTGCCCAATGGCTTTGGCTGCACCTAAAGTTGCGGCTGCACCACCCATATCCATTTTCATGGTTTCAATGCCGCTACCAGCCCCTTTAATGTTCAATCCACCGGAATCAAAAGTTACACCTTTTCCGATAATTGCCAGTTTCCGCTTAGGTGTACCGGCTGGTTTATAGATGAGGTGAATGAATTTTGGTGGTAAATCAGAAGCTTGGGCGACTCCCAAAAATGCCCCCATGCCTAGTTTTTCGCATTCTTCCTGTTCGAGAATTTCCAGTTCTAACTCGTGTTCGTGAGCGATCGCTTGAGCAGTTTCTGCCATAGTAATAGATGTAACCGCATTCGCTGGGGCTGCTACCAACTGTCTCGCCAAAATCACGCCAGAAACAATTTGATTAGCGCAGGTAATAGCCGCTTCTTGTCCAGCTAAACCAAGTAAATCAATGGTTTCGATATTGGGATTTTTATCTTCTGGCTCGGATTTAAAGCGAATATCTTGGTAAAGTGCCAATTCTATGCCCTCAGTTAGTGCTTGGGCTGTGGTGGCTGGGTCATTATTCCACAGTGGTAAACTGATGCCCAAAGTCTTGGTTTTTTGCTTTTTGGCGGTTTTGGCTATAGTCGCGGCTACACGGCGTAAACTGTCTAATTTTAGTGCGTCTGGTTTCCCTAAACCAACCACAATCACCTTCTTCACTGGACCAGTCCCACCTAAACGAATGACAACGGTGCTATTTGCCTTACCTGTAAACTCTTCCTCGGCAATTACTTCCTTTAAAATTCCCGCAAATTTATCATTTAAGTTGACCAGATCACCAGTTAACTCCACTGCATCTTCAAATAGACCAAAGGCTAAAGTATCACCAGTCCAATCTAATAATCCTGTATTTGTAAGTTGAATCGTCATTTTTGTAATTTCTGTCTATCTTGCTTCATGTACCAGTATTGCTCAAATTTTCCGAATCATGGGCGTTTCACGCAACGTCTTGACAATCTGGTAAGATGAAAAATAGTTGACAAATATCCAATTTACAAAGTTTTATCGGTTTTTTAGCCATCCGTTGCTTGTAAAAATTATTCCTATGCCTAAAGAAATCAATCAGCCCCAATTACCACCCACCAGCGCTATTGACAGTGTGACTAATGTTGCATTTGAAAATTGGTTTGAATATCCAGTTCGGGCCCAACCTCACCACACTGATTACGCAGGTATAGTTTGGCATGGTACTTATTTAACATGGATGGAAGAAGCACGGGTAGAATGCTTACGCTCTATAGGCATTGAATTTGCTGATTTAGTAGCTTTAGGTTGTGATTTACCTGTTGTAGAATTGTCAATTCGTTATCATCAGTCGGTGAAATTAGGAATGCCAGTCCTAGTAAGAACACGGATGGCTGAGGTAACGGGAGTGCGAATGAACTGGGACTACACCCTTGTTTCTCCTGATGGTCAGGATTTATATATTACTGCTCTGGTAACGTTAGTAGCTTTGGATCGAGAAAAAGGTAAAATTATGCGTCAGTTACCACCCGCGTTTCAAGATGCTTTGGCGAAAATTTCCGGTTCTCGGAAGATTAGGTAATGGAAACTGGGAACTATAATAAAAAAACTTTTCCAGCAACCCATAGTCTTAATATGTCTAAATCAGTAAAAATATCTGATCATTTAACACAAAAGGTTCGAGAAAAAGAGAAAGAGAAAGAGGAACAACTAATTAATGAACTTAGACTTTTATTAAAAACCTTGATTTATCAGGAAGAAGTTACAATTAAAGCCATCATAGATTGTCTTTATGATGTTGGTTCAACTAATTTTATAAATCATAAGCTGCATTTTGGAACTCTCAATAAGACTCTAAAATTTATGACTAAAATGTCGAAGCCAGTATTTAAAATCCTGGCTTGGCAATGGTTTAATAAAAATTGTCCTGAGTTAATTACTAAATGGCTGGAAAGTAAGGTGACATTTGCCAGAGTGGAAGAAACGAAGATAGAGGTGATGGTAGATAATGAAAATCTCAGTTTAGCTTCTATGTCTCAACTTCCAGAAGAAAATCAAGCTAATCAGGTAAAACATCTGCATTTCCAGGTGAAATTGTTAACAGGTATTTTAGTTGTAGTTTTAACTATCTTTTCCGGTAGTTTTATTTGGTTGAATTATTCATTAAAGTTATCGCATTTGCAAACTGTAGAAAAACTCCAAAATCAAGTTAAAATCCTAGAATCTGGTGTCAATAGACATTAGTAAGTAGGTGGGCGTTAAAAATTGTCGTTGGGGCAAGGGAACAGGGAACTCTTAACAGGGAACAGGGAACAGGAAGAGAGTTTTGAGTGATTTTACTTTTCTTCACATACCTTTAAATTTTTCTGTTCACCTACTTAATTAAAAATGAATAAACATACAGCACTTTGTAGTGTTATGAAGTACAAGAACCCCACCCCCAACCCCCTCCCCGCAAGCGATGAGGGGGCTAAGATGTACCT
>NZ_LJOU01000200.1:0-1983 GCF_001672085.1 Anabaena sp. AL93
CTTCAAGTAGGTTTCAACGGAAGCGATAACGATCCGAGCTTCGATTGCTAGTAATTCGATACCAACTAAGGAAACACGAACCCAAGCGTCAATTACGATACCTTTGTCGAGGATTCTATCAATAACTTCTGCCAAGCTGGAGGAAGAATTGGTTTTTTCAACTGCCATTTTTTTAATTCCTTGTTATTTGTTGTCGGAATTTTGGGTAATGAGGTTAATAACTATAAATATGAGTCATGGTTATTTTCTAACTTGGGAACTTGCTTAATTAAATTAAGCAGGTACTGCTGCTGATTGGGTTAAACCAACTGCTTCAGCATACTTCAAGTAGGTTTCAACGGAAGCGATAACGATCCGAGCTTCGATTGCTAGTAATTCGATACCAACTAAGGAAACACGAACCCAAGCGTCAATTACGATACCTTTGTCGAGGATTCTATCAATAACTTCTGCCAAGCTGGAGGAAGAATTGGTTTTTTCAACTGCCATTTTTTTAATTCCTTGTTGTTAGTTTTATGACTATTGGTTAAGTAATTTCTTAACCCTTAAACAAACTATCATCTAATTTTTATGATGTAAAGTAAAATTCCGTCAAGAAATGTAAAGTTTATGAGTCACAGAAAATGAGAGAAAAATGAAATTAAGTGAAAATATACATCATGCTAAATCATCAATACGTACAAAATCTGGATAGCATAATATTTTTCAAACTTAGAGACCGCTAAGAAAGTTACACAGTAATGAATTTATAGAATAACGCTTGTTTATTGCATATTATTATTATTATTATTTAATATCCGTAAAATTATTACTGTGTAAGGGTTTCATGTATAACATCTAACGCCACTCTAGGATCTATTAGCAAATCCTAAGTGGTAAAATTATCCATTAAAAATTACCTTGAAATATCTAAAAAGCACATTACATATTTTGTCTATATGACTACTATTGTATTTTTTCTATGACTACTATTGTATTTTCCATATGATTACTATTGTATTTTTGATAGCATACGTGGCCATACATAACTAAGTATTCTAGCGTGATCAGATGGAATCTTGAATGCATAAAATCTTTGATAATGGTGCTTTGGAATGTCGCTAACACACCCTACGTATCCTTTCCTTTTAAAGATCAAACTGGATCTTTATATATACAGCCTAAATTACGTGAACTTTTACAAATTGTTTTAATGAAAAAAAGCTACACAAATAAGTATTAATACTTAATAGTAGATGGGCAGGAAAAAACGCAGTATCTTATGTAACGAAAAGTAAACTAGTTCGTGATGGCTACTCCAATCAAATTCCTATAGATATAAGTAATGAGACAAAATTAATTACACAAATATTTGGACTGAAATCCTTAATGGACAAAGGATTGGTAAATAAATAATAGTAATTAATTCTATCCAGGTACTTACCTCATCCATCTTGAAACCTAAAGTGAAGTTTTTGTCAGTTTAAAACCCCTCCCCTTGGTAAGGCTACGGTGTACACAGAAGTCTGATCAAGTTGCCTAACAGGGTTTTGATCCCCCCTAGCCCCCCTTAAAAAGGGGGGAAATTTTCTTGAAGTCCCCCTTGGAAAGGGGGATTTAGGGGGATCTGATGATTTGTGTGTACACGGTAGTTGGTAAGGGGAGGGTAGGTTTTGCTTTAGCAAAACCGGGGTGGGGTAATTCGTTGACACTCTCAGGGCTGAAGCCACTGAGATTCTTAAAATTTTGCAATCCTAATATCCTGTTTGCACAGGTTCCCAAACTCAACACGTTTGCACAAAAGTGCGTGCTGATACTGCTAGTTGCTTTACTTGGAGAGACCCCAATACCGCACTGGCTCATCTTTTGGGCGTTTAGCTGTTAAACAGCAAGTTTCGCGGAGTCCCCACGTACTATATTTCGACTTCGCTCAATACAAGTTTTGAAAGCTCTATCTCTAATTGTTTTGGCAGCACCAATATCGGCGTGTTCGTGATACCCACA
>NZ_LJOU01000201.1:0-1983 GCF_001672085.1 Anabaena sp. AL93
GAGTTCCTACGGTGAAACAGAGCCTAGAAAAGCAACCTACTCTAAAGCAGGACACAACTCAAAATCCTTGACTTAACTGGAATTAATTCCCGCCGCATCTCCGCTTGATAGCGGCAAGAGTCTAGGGATTCCAGTGGTTGAAGTGGCTACACCTAACGGAACGATCAATCAACCGAGGGAACGAATAAAAACGGATTGAGGGTCTAGGGGAGGTCGAACCCCATAAGTAGGCTAGACGAGCAGCGGAATCCCCTCAATTCGGGTAGGACAGACCGTAATTGGTCTGAGGTGTTCAGAATACACAGATTGGAACAGAGCATGATTAGACACAGAGACAACTCTAGTGAATCCTGGAAGACGTTACCGTGGAAGAAATTCCGCCGTAACCTATTCCGCCTACAAAAACGCGTGTATAAAGCGGTTCAAGTTGGCGACAAGCGCAAAGCAAAGTCACTACAAAAGCTGATTCTGAAATCAACCGCAGCGAGATTACTGGCTATCCGTCAAGTAACACAGCTAAATACTGGAAAAAAGACAGCGGGAATAGACGGGAAAACCGCGCTCACATTCGAGCAAAGGTTTCAACTGAGTGAAAAGCTCAGAACCGAATGTAACGGCTGGAAACACCAGGGGTTGCGTGAAATACCCATCCCTAAAAAGGATGGAAAAACCCGGATTCTCAAAGTCCCCACTATTGCGGATAGGGCGTATCAATGCCTTGTCAAATACGCACTAGAACCAGCACACGAAGCAACCTTCCACGCTAGGAGCTACGGTTTCAGAACGGGACGCTCGGCACATGACGCGCAAAAATACTTGTTTGACAACCTACGCTCATTTTGCAATGGAAAAGATAAACGAGTTATAGAACTCGATATTGAAAAATGCTTCGACAGGATAAACCACACCGCCATAATGGATAGACTCATCGCTCCTTATAGCATAAGACAGGGAATTTTCCGATGTCTCAAAGCCGGAGTTAATCCAGAGTTTCCCGAACAGGGAACACCGCAGGGCGGGGTAGTGAGTCCACTATTAGCTAACATCGCCTTAAACGGGATTGAAAGTATTCATAGATATCATGGGGTATCTAACAGAAGAATCACCGACAAAACCCCCAGGAAAGATATTACCGAGCCAACAATTCGCTATGCGGATGACATGGTAATAATACTCCGACCCCAGGACGATGCCACAGATATACTTGACAAAATCAGTCAGTTCCTAGCAGAGCGGGGAATGAAAGTCAGCGAGAAAAAGACAAAGCTAACCGCCGCGACAGATGGGTTTGATTTCCTCGGCTGGCATTTCAAAGTCCAGAATAACGGAAAGTTTAGATGTGTCCCTTCAGTGGATAACTACAAAGCTTTTCGCAAGAAAGTAAAACACATCGTCAACAACTCGAATTATGGTGCTACCACAAAGGCTGAGAAATTAGCCCCAGTAGTTAGAGGTTGGAGGAATTATCACCGCTTTTGCAAGATGGACGGTTCACGTAACTCATTATTCCACATCGAAACAAGAGCATTTAGGGTATTCAACAGGGAAACGAAACAGAATCGCTACACTAGCAAGAAATTACTAGATAAGGCATTCCCATCAGTTCCCTACTCCGAAAACAAACACATCAATGTTAAAGGTGAAAAATCGCCTTATGACGGAGATTTAACTTATTGGAGCGAACGTAACAGTAAGCTCTATGACAGTCATACCTCTAAAGCCCTCAAACGGCAAAACCATAAATGTGGACATTGTGGATTAAAAATGCTTAGTGATGAAAAGGTACATCTGCATCATGTTGATGGAAACCACGAAAACTGGAAAATAAAGAACCTTTTAGCCATTCACGAAAGCTGCCACGATTATATTCACATGAGCAAAAGCGAAAGCTAAGAACATCGGAAGCTGGGTGCGGTGAAAGTCGCACGCCCAGATTTAACAGAGAGGGGCGCGGGATAATACCCGTCCTCGACTCTACCTAGA
>NZ_LJOU01000202.1:0-1981 GCF_001672085.1 Anabaena sp. AL93
CTCCCCCACTCCCCCACTCCCCCAACTCCTGACTTCTGTTTATTAATTTTTAATTCTCATGAGATCCCCCCAAAATAATCAATTTGACTACGTAAAAATTGGTATAGCTTCGCCAGAACGCATCCGCCAGTGGGGTGAGCGTACCTTGCCTAATGGACAACTCGTAGGTGAAGTTACCAAGCCAGAAACTATTAATTACCGGACTCTCAAGCCTGAGATGGATGGGTTGTTTTGTGAACGGATTTTCGGACCAGCTAAGGATTGGGAGTGCCATTGTGGTAAGTATAAGCGGGTGCGCCATAGAGGGATTGTGTGCGAGCGCTGTGGTGTAGAAGTAACAGAATCCCGCGTCCGTCGTCACAGGATGGGTTTTATTAAGTTGGCTGCCCCTGTGGCTCATGTTTGGTATCTCAAGGGGATTCCTAGCTATATTGCGATTCTCCTGGATATGCCGCTGCGGGATGTGGAGCAGATTGTTTATTTCAACTCTTACTGTGTTTTAGCGCCTGGTAATGCGGATACTCTCAGTTACAAACAACTGTTGAGTGAAGACCAGTGGCTAGAAATTGAGGATGCTATCTACAGTGAAGATTCCCAGTTAGAGGGTGTGGAAGTGGGCATTGGGGCTGAGGCTCTGTTGCGGTTGTTGGCGGATATTAATTTGGAGCAGGAGGCGGAAAGCCTGCGGGAAGAAATTGAGAAAGCCAAGGGACAGAAACGGGCGAAGTTAATTAAACGGCTGCGGGTGATTGATAATTTCATCGCTACTGGTTCGCACCCAGAATGGATGGTGATGGAAATTATCCCCGTGATTCCCCCAGATTTGCGCCCGATGGTGCAGTTGGATGGGGGGCGGTTTGCGACAAGCGATTTGAATGATTTGTATCGCCGGGTAATTAATCGCAACAACCGTTTGGCTAGGCTTCAGGAAATTCTCGCCCCGGAGATTATTGTCCGTAATGAGAAACGGATGCTGCAAGAGGCTGTGGATGCTTTGATTGATAATGGTCGCCGGGGACGGACGGTGGTGGGGGCTAATAACCGCCCGCTGAAGTCCTTGTCGGATATTATTGAGGGCAAACAAGGACGGTTCCGACAAAACCTGTTGGGGAAACGGGTAGACTATTCAGGGCGATCGGTAATTGTGGTCGGACCAAAGCTGAAGATTCACCAGTGTGGACTGCCACGAGAGATGGCGATTGAGTTGTTCCAGCCCTTTGTAATCAATCGTTTGATTCGGTCGGGGATGGTGAATAATATCAAGGCGGCGAAGAAGCTGATTTCTCGTAATGATCCCAGTGTGTGGGATGTGTTGCAGGAGGTGATTGAGGGACATCCGGTGATGTTAAACCGAGCGCCGACGCTGCACCGCTTGGGGATTCAGGCTTTTGAACCGATTTTGGTGGAAGGAAGAGCGATTCAATTACATCCTTTGGTGTGTCCGGCTTTTAATGCTGACTTTGATGGTGACCAAATGGCGGTTCATGTGCCGTTGTCCTTGGAGAGTCAGGCGGAGGCGCGGTTGTTGATGTTGGCTTCTAATAATATTTTGTCACCGGCAACGGGTAAACCGATTGTGACTCCTAGCCAAGATATGGTGTTGGGGGCGTATTATCTGACGGCGGAAAATCCCAATGCAACGAAGGGGGCAGGTAAGTATTTCTCCTCTTTGGATGATGTAATTATGGCTTATGAGGCGCAACAGGTGGAACTTCATGCCTATATTTACGTGCGCTTTGATGGGGAAATTGATTCGGGTGAACCGGATACTGAACCTTTGGAAGTGATTGAGGACAAGGATGCTAAGGGTAGGGTGACAAGTCGCACCCTAATCTATAAGTTCCGCCGGGTACGAGAAGATGGTCAGGGAAATTTGATTTCTCAGTACATTTATACGACTCCTGGCAGGGCGATTTATAACAAGGCGATTCAGGAAGCGATAGACGCTTAGGGAGTAGGGGAGGTAGGGGAGGTAGGGATG
>NZ_LJOU01000118.1:0-15340 GCF_001672085.1 Anabaena sp. AL93
GATGTGGGGGATGTAGGGGCAGGGGGAGAAATTTCCCTCTTCTTTCTTCTTTCTTCTTTCTTCTTTCTTCTTTCTGAACTCCTGACTCCTGACTCCTGAGAAAGGGCGCAGGCCCTGCGCCCCTACTCGCTTCTAAAAACCAGTAAAGTTATAACCGACTCCTAATAAAATTCCCACATCAGTTTTATCAAAAAATCCAGCGTTGACGGCGGCTGTGGCGGTTAATCTGCTATTGAGAGGTACGTCTATACCACCAGTGACTAGCAAAGCAGCTTCAGTGTTAGACTTATCACCTGTTTTAATGGCTGCACCTAGTCCAATATAAGGAGCTATGGGTAAAGGTTCTGTAAATGGATCTGGTGATTTAAAAGCAAAGTCGTAAGTAATAGGAGCAAGAAATGTTGTATCTGTTCCTAATATTACTGATGGTCTAACTGATAGGGTTTTGGTCAGACCAATTTTACTGATAACAGTGAAATTACCATCACTCAAAGCTGAAAAGCTACCGGATGCACCAACGTTGAGACCAACACCGATATAGCTACTACCACCACGAGTGGCTCTACCTATGCCAATCGGACTTTGTGCTATTTGATTGGATGGTTCTGTTTTTTCGGTAGCTGGTGTAGAACCAGAATTGAGCATAACTGATGAAGTTTCTACAGTTCCTGGTACGGGTGTGATTGTCCGACTGGCTATTTCTTCTGTAGCAACGGTGGATATTGATGTTTGGTTGCTGGGAAGAATAATTGTTTCTGGTTCGACTGTCTGAGCATTTACGGAAAGTCCGCTACCTAAAACTACCAAAGCTGCAAGACTTGGTAAGGCTAAACAAGTTTTACGAAAAATAATATTACTCATGTTCACTCCTCAATAAATTAAGATTGATACCTATCTAGATATCATAAGAATACCCGGTAAGTGGGAAACTCAGCGGCTTGGCTCCCTGAGAGGGAAACGGCACGAGCAGTTCGACAAGTGTTACAGTGAGCTTGCCGAACTGCTCACTGACCACGGTTTTAACCGCTTTGAATATTTTTTCATTACCGCCTTGGAGTTGGGAAATTTGGGGTACTTTTGTAATGTACTTTCAACGGGACAATTACCGATTCAAATTCTCCAACTCTGTACGCATAATGTTTTGCTCACTCATAGCCTCCCATTTCTGGGGTAATGTTAGCTAGATGCCTCCGGCACGCTGGCGCGAACGCATTCGGTGGGTGTCGTGACTCAAATAACGGCTACCCTTCGACTCCCTTCGACTCCCTTCGACTTCGCTACCTCGACTTCGCTCGGCACAAGTCAGGGCAAGCCGCTCAGGGTGGTCTGGTCAGTACGGCTTGCTTGATTACTCTTCCAAGCCCAGTCCCTTTAGGGCTGGGTTACTGACCTCAAGTTAACAAATTTTGTTAATACTCACCATCTAACACCAAAAATTAAAATTCGGATCTTGATTTTGTCTAATTAACTAAGCTGCGTAAAAAATTTACATCAAAAGCCAAGAGAATTTTCCTCCTGACTCCTGCTGTACTTTATGAAATATCTAGCAATTGTCTCAAGAGCATTTGATCGTCTAGTTTAGCTTTTAAGCGCCCTTTTTCCACATCACGAATCCAGCTTTGGCTTTTTTCCATCAACTTGGCTAGTTCCCTTTGGGAGAGGTTCATTTTTTTTCGTCCTTCTATCACCTCTTCCCCTAGCAAATTACCTGTTTGTTGATGATTGCTTTTTGCTTTAGTGGGGCGACGTTGTTTTTTATCTGATTCTGAACGATTTTCCCAATCGGTCGGGAGTTCAAAAGATAAAATGCGTGCGTTCAGAAGTAAATTCCATTTACCACGTGGTCCGCTGTCTGTGAGACGATTTTCACCACTACCATCATTAATCCAAAATTCTAAGGCTTCCTCTGGGTCTTCTGGTATATCTACTAATTTTGCCCACAAAGGCTGAATTTCTGGGGGATAGGTAACAGGATCAAATAATGGTTTGATTCCATAATGATTGAGAACTTCTAAATCATTTTCATAGGCTTTAAGTAGGCGTTTCCGTTCTTCCCTGTGTCTGGAAGCTTGGGTCACTTTTTCCTCACCATAAGCAACGCGCAGCAAGGTAGGAATAGTGATGCGTTGTTCTCTACCCATTTTTGTTTTAAACAATAACCAAAGCATAAGTCTAACAGCGCCTTCGTGTTGTTGCCACAGACTCATAACTGTGGTGAGTAGAGTTTTGGGAAGACTACCATATTGATAAAATGTGGTTCGTTCTTTGCATCCTTGTCTGTTGAAGAAATGTTTAGTCCAAATCCCAGCTTTAATTGTAAATGTCAGTCCCACTAAATATTTACAACCTTGATCATCTTCTTGAAAATGGTGTTGGGTATCTGTCAAATTCCATAAATAACTATCTTTAATGGAAAAACTGGGAACTCTACCTTGTTGTGGCCAGTCAATAGAAACCATGAGAGAACAAGTCTGAGAGACGATATTTTTAATTAAACCGAGTTTGGCACTTTTGCTGAGGTCTTTACGTTTTTCTAAGCCCAAATACTGTTCAATTTGTCGTTCATCAATGGTAAATTCTTCTTCCCAAGGTTGATCTAAGGCTGTAATTTGAGCGGCGAAAATAAGATGAATACAAGCAGCCCGGATGTCTAAATAATCAATTGCTTGTGAATTATTAGCACGGTTGTTAACTGGAAATAGGTCTTGAAGATGAAAGGAAATTGTCCCTCGTCCTTGATTAACTGAGCGACTGTAATGTAAGTTACCTTCCTCATCTTTTTCCCATTGTAAAGATGTTCGTTGCGCTAGTAAATTACAAGCTTCCCAGATAACTATGGCTGAAGCGAAGGGGTTATTCTTACCATTAGAAAATAAATCGGGACTGGTAACATCTCGTGGTTCAATTTTACATCTTCCTTTTTTGGCGTGTACAGGAATAGGCGCATTTGTGGGACAGGCAATTACACATTGTGGTTGTGAATAATAGCCATCACAATTATTACAAAGGGCAGGATCAACCCAATATTCATCATCTTCGATTTTAATTGCACCCGTAGGACATAGGGGTCGGCAGTTGTCACATCCCACGCAACTGTGGTTAGGAATTATATGCGGCATAGTCCGTCTTCCTACTTTAATCGTTGAGATGTTTGGCTCAAGTCTCCCCTTAATGTGTCCTTTTGATTCATAACTCGCTACCAAATTACCTCTATAACAAGAAGATATGTTTCTCGCCTGATTAATTACTCATAGGGTGAATGAAGCCAGATTTTGTAGCTATTTATATTTTGCAAAGTTGGGCTTCATTGCTTCTTCATTAACTATACTTTTCATAAAGATTTCAATAAGATTGTTCAGTATGAGCTTGGCAGAATTTCTTAATATTTACCTGGATATTTACTGTCATAATGTTTATTTTGGGCTATATAAATTAGTCTGAATGTTTTTGAAGAACATCTTATAGCCGTAGGTTCGATTGTTCGCGTCAGCGTTACGGAGTAATGGAACAAAACTCAACAAGGTGGCGAAAATGTTGGGTTTCCTTTGTCAACCTAACCTACGTGATTTAGTGATTTAGGATGTGAAGAAAATAGTTCAAAAATAGAGGAAATGATTTTTTTAAGTTTGTATTTACTAATACTGTTAGTAGAATATTTTTATCTAATTAGAAAATATTTGCAAATAGGAGGTTAATGAAGCTAATAATAATGGGTGCTAATTGATTATTATTCTTATTGAATGGGGTATTTTTAGACGCATTAATTGATATTTATTGAGAAAATAACTTTAAACACAATTCTCGAAACCTTTGATTAATCAGCTTTTTATCCAAGCACACTAGATAAATTTATCAATAAGTAATATCATTTAATAGTTTAAAATAAGCAAAAATAAATAATATTATTTAGCAGGTCATCAAAATTTGATAAAAAAGTTAACTTTTGTGATTGAAAAAATGAAATATCAGGCTAGTATGAAGATTAAAGGATTAACTAACATCTAGCTAAAATTGCTGAGGTTTTATTCATGGCTACATTAACAGGATTGACCTTTGGAGGTACTGCTTGGACTCCTAAATTTGCCCAAGAAATAGATAAAGAGAAATGTATCGGTTGTGGCAGATGTATGAAAGTTTGTGGTCATAAAGTTTTGGGCTTAATGCCTTTAAACGAAGAAGGTGAATTTGTAGAAGATGAAGATGAGGAAGAAGTAGAACGGAAAGTAATGGTTGTTACTAACCCAGAAAACTGTATTGGCTGTGAAGCTTGTTCTCGAATTTGTTCTAAAAATTGTTATAGTCATGTAACACTAGACAAATAACATCTTTGGTAATGTTTAACGATGTGATGTCCTGCAAAACATCGGTTATTTTGGTTAAGTCTATAGGCAAGGTAATTAGAGGGGAATCTTAATATTTACCGTAGTCGGTTAAAAGGTTTGCAGTAAACAGAAACGTAAATCGTAAGTTGCTATCATCTAAAAAAATCATACTTGCTAATATTTTTTCTGCTGCTATTTGATTTATGAAAATATCAACCTCTTAGATCCTCGATTTCTTCAAGAAGTCGGGGATTTTGTGGTTATCAATATGAAAAAATATGGAAGTTTACCGATTTTTGATTAGATACAAGTTAGAACAGTAATAGTGAAAATATCAAAGATAATTTTGTCCTCAGAAAATAATTCTGTGGCTACCAAAGTCTATCTTTGCTGACCGAAAAATTTCAGATTTTAGATTGGGAATTTTCGGGACAGGTTCCCCGCCTCTTCAGGGCGGAATTAATCAAAAACCACCAATCTAAAATCCTCAAGCTCTACACTTGTCTGGTGGAGTCAATGCAAAATCTGTTGACTCTGGTTTTACTACTATTTACAAAGCAGGTAGCATTTATGCAAAAAGTTCCTGTTTCGCTGTGGACACTGTTAGCTGGGATGATCATAGCCCCTATCAGTATCTGGGTTGGTCAAAATCATCATTTATTACCGGAAGCAGCATCGCAACAAGCGCCTTTGGTGGATGGTTTTTTCAATATCATGTTAACAATTGCGGTTGCTCTTTTCTTAATTGTTGAAGGGACGATTCTGCTGTTTCTAGTTATCTATAGACGACGCAAAGGAGATAACTCTGATGGTACACCTGTAGAAGGTAACTTGAGTTTAGAAATTTTTTGGACGGCAATTCCTACGGTAATTGTGATTGCTTTAGGTATTTATAGTGTTGATATTTATAACCAAATGGGTGGTTTTGGTGTGGGTAGTCATCCTCACCATGAGTCAGCAGGCGCTATGAATGTTAGTCAAACAGCTAATATTGGGATTGGTGAAAATCCGCAAACCAAAAATAAACCGGCTGATTTGGTTGTAGATGTTAAGGGTATACAGTTTGCGTGGTTATTTAATTACCCTGTAAGTGGTATTTCTGCTGGAGAATTGCACGTTCCTGTTGGTGCTGATGTGCAATTGAATTTATCCGCAGATGATGTGATTCATTCTTTTTGGGTTCCCCAATTTCGTCTGAAACAAGATGCTATTCCTGGAGTTCCTACACAACTGCGATTTACAGCTACAAAAACTGGTACTTATCCGGTAGTTTGTGCAGAATTGTGTGGTGGTTATCACGGTTCAATGCGATCGCAAGTAATCGTCCATGAACAAGCAGATTATGATGCTTGGATGAGTGAAAACCAGATTGCCCAAAAGCAAGATATGAATCATGCTGTAGCAGTTAATTTGGAGAATTTATCTCCGTCAGAATTTCTTGACCCCTACATTCACAATTTGGAAGTAAGTCCAGCAGATCTTAAGTCATTAGTTATGAGTCATTAGTAATTATTAGCTAATAACTGAAAACTGACAAAAGACAACTAACAAAAATATGACACAAGTAAATTTTCCAGTTAATCCCCCACCTGATGCAAGCGAATCAACAACCCGGCTGATTACTCATAGTTCTCATCCCCCAGCCTGGAAAGTTCGAGATTATTTCACATTTAATACTGATCACAAAGTTATTGGGATTCAATACTTGGTGACAGCCTTTGCATTCTATCTAATTGGTGGGTTAATGGCGATCGCCCTTCGCGCCGAATTAGCCACACCGGACTCGGACTTTCTTGATCCAAATCTGTACAATGCCTTCATGACAAATCATGGCACAATCATGATTTTCTTGTGGATTGTTCCCAGTGCAATTGGTGGATTTGGTAACTATCTAGTCCCATTAATGATGGGTGCTAGAGATATGGCTTTTCCTAAATTAAATGCGATCGCCTTTTGGTTAAATCCCCCCGCCGGATTATTATTATTAGGTAGTTTTATCTTTGGTGGTTCTCAATCAGGTTGGACAGCTTACCCACCATTAAGTCTAGTTACCGCCAACAACGCCCAAACAATGTGGATTTTAGCGATTGTTTTGGTAGGAACTTCTTCAATTTTAGGTTCACTTAACTTTGTCATCACCATTTTGATGATGAAAGTTCCCAGCATGAAATGGGATCAAGTTCCCCTATTTTGTTGGGCAATTTTAGCAACTTCTATCCTTGCCCTTTTCTCTACTCCCGTATTAGCAGCTGGTTTAGTTTTGCTGTTATTTGATATTAACTTCGGCACATCCTTCTTCAAACCAGATGCAGGTGGTAACGTCGTTATTTACCAACATTTATTTTGGTTTTATTCCCATCCGGCGGTTTATTTAATGATTCTGCCGATTTTCGGGATTATGTCCGAAATTATTCCCACCCACGCCCGGAAACCGATATTTGGTTATAAAGCGATCGCCTTTTCCACAGTCGCCATTTGTGTCGTTGGTTTATTCGTTTGGGTTCACCATATGTTCACCAGTGGCACACCCGGTTGGATGCGGATGTTCTTCACCATTTCCACACTCATAGTTGCAGTCCCCACAGGTGTGAAAATCTTCGGTTGGGTAGCAACTCTCTGGGGAGGAAAAATCCGTTTCACCAGCGCCATGTTATTCGCCATTGGTTTACTTTCCATGTTCGTCATGGGCGGTTTAAGCGGCGTAACCATGGGAACAGCCCCCTTTGACGTTCACGTTCACGACACCTATTATGTAGTCGGTCATTTCCACTACGTCTTATTTGGTGGTTCAGTCTTTGGGATTTACGCAGGTATCTATCACTGGTTTCCCAAAATCACCGGCAGAATGATGAACGAAACCTGGGGACGAGTTCATTTTGTCCTCACCTTCATCGGCACAAACCTCACATTCCTACCCATGCACAGACTAGGGTTACAAGGAATGCCCCGCCGAGTTGCCATGTATGACCCCCAATTTACCAGTTTAAACCAGCTTTGCACCATTGGCGCAATCCTTTTGGGTATTTCTGTCATTCCCTTCGCCTTAAACGCCATTTTTAGTTGGAAAAACGGCGAACTCGCAGGTGATAACCCCTGGGAAAGTTTAACTTTGGAATGGACAACCTCTTCCCCACCCATTATTGAAAACTGGGAAGTTCTACCCGTTGTTACTCATGGACCTTATGACTATGGACATGATAAATCATCGCTAACAGATTAAAACGCAGAGGTACGCAGAGGTTTTTTGAGGATAATTCTTTCTATCTTTGCGCCTTTGCGCCTTTGCGTGAGACTAGAAAAAATTTACTAGGAATAATAATATGACTGCAATTACACCAATTGAACATCATAGCGACGGACATGAAGAACATCCAGATTTACGAGTGTGGGGATTAATCACATTTCTCGCTTCTGAATCATTAATGTTTGGTGGATTTTTTGCCACCTATTTGTTTTTTAAAGGGACAACCGCAGTTTGGCCACCAGCAGGAACAGAAGTAGAATTATTTATCCCAGCCATTAACACGATCATCCTCGTTTCTAGTAGTTTTGTCATTCACTTTGGTGATATGGCAATTAAAAGAAATAGTGTGGGTTGGATGCGGTTTTGGTATTTTATCACCGCAATTATGGGGGCTGTATTCCTAGCTGGTCAGGTTTATGAATACATGAATTTAGGTTATGGATTCACTACTAATGTTTTCTCTAATTGCTTTTATTTAATGACAGGCTTTCACGGTTTGCACGTCTTTATTGGATTGTTATTAATTTTGGGTGTATTATGGCGTTCTTTCCGTCGTGGTCATTATTCTGCCACTAAACATACGGGCATCGAAATGGCGGAAATTTATTGGCACTTTGTGGATATTATTTGGATCATTCTCTTCACATTGGTGTACCTGCTCAATATTTTGTAAATATAGGTAATGAGTAATTCTCAATGATGAATTACTCAAATCCTGAAAACCTTGATTTAGACATTTTCCTAATCCTGTAAATCCTTAAATCCTGGATATCCTGATTCACACATTTTCCTTATGCAAAAATTTGTGATCCTTTCAAGTTTAGACTATTAAATTGTGGAGATAAAACTAAATCATCACCGGAGAAAATCCCAATCTCATGATAAATTTTGTTAATTAACTCTAAAACCAATATGCTTTGGGTTTGGGGGTCAATAATCCAATATTCAGGAATACCACAATCTTGATATTGTAGACGTTTGGCAATAAAATCTCTATCTCTTTGTAATTCCCCAGGACTAACAACTTCAACAACCAATAAAGGTGGTAGCATTGATAGGCGAATAGTGTTCCGATTTGCTAATTGTTGAATATGCTCTTCTCGAATAATAGTCAGGTCAGGATAACGGTTTCTCGGTTCTCCTCTGACTTCCAACTCTAAACCATGTCCTCGCACTCTATCAATCCCTATTAACAATGCAAAGATTAAGAAAAGACGATTGGCAATTTGCACATTAATTCCTGATTCTGGTGGCATTTCTATTAACTCTCCATTAAATAATTCATAAAGTTTGTCCGTACCATCATCATAAGATAAATATTCTTCAAAGCTTTGAAATTGATGTTTAACTTGTAGCATCAGAGTTACTCCATCTATTGTCTTAGTTAGATTTTAACACTATTGATTTCCCTTTCCGTCTCTGCACGAAATTAAATGTAATTCACTCAGGACTTAAGCAACTGGCATATTGGTAGGGTGCGTCAGATATCAACAATTTATTTATTTGCAGGATTTATGCAGTCTGACGCACCCTACAACAGAGTTTTGGTGTGACACTTGCGTAAGTTCTATCACTTACTAGAAAATTGTAGACCTTCACATTAGCAATAGTCCCCATTTTGCTATAATCGTGATCACTTCAATGTAATCGGTTACAACATGATGATTACCACAGTTGAGGTAATGAGGAAAATATAGAATAGTGAAAAAATTAGCTATTTTTGTAGAGGGTAAAACAGAACAGATTTTTGTCGCAAAGTTGCTGAGAGAAATTGCTGGAAAATTTCAGATTTCCATAGAGATTAAATCTCGGCAAGGAATTAACTTTGATAAAGTAATAATGAAAATATAGTTCTTGCTGTTATGGAAGTGGAATCATGGTTTTTAGCAGAATATAATCACTTTCTCAAAATAGATCCAGGTTTGACTCCAGAGCAAATTCAATCAATTTTTGGATTTAATCCTCAAACTGATGATATGGAACAAAGACCTCATCCTGCTGATGATCTGAAACAGATTTATAACTATGCAGGAAAAGGTTATAACAAAAGCGAGAAACAAATCAATAGACTTGCATCTAATTTAGATTACGAGTTTCTATATATGTACCTTGCTAATAGCGTTCCTAGTTTGGGAGAATTTGTCCGATATATTGATAAATTGGCGTTGCTGATTAAGGGTATGAATTTTAGTCTCACGCAAAGGCGCAAAGACGCACTGAGGTTTGAGTTTTAAAGGTTCAATTTGGGAATTTCATACCTCAATTCAGCAACGCCGATAAATTCATGATTTCTTCATGAATATGATATATGAATAAATGTATTTATGTTAATAGTCTAAAAATATACAACAATATCTTCATATCACAAATTTTTATCTACCCAATGGAGGAATCAAGACGTACCCAATAAATATTAAATAATTAAACATTCCGATCACCTGACGAACTTTAACAGTATATCCCTTTGTTTGCACTATACAAACAAGGGATTTTTTTATGCAAATTCGTAAATGATACCAATTGTAGATGATAATCATCAATTTATATGTCTTAGGGGGGACTGGATTAAACCCGAATAAATATTAAATATTAAATAGCCCGATTACCCTACCGGACTTTAGCTCCAAATCCTCTCTTGTCATTATCCGATAAGAGAGGTTTTATTCACTTTTTATCAGCTTACTCAGAAATTTGCTAATTTTCATTAACCGAAAATTATTCATTTTTAGAATTGATATATTACCAAAATTTGTCTACATATTAAAAATAATGCCCCGACCATAATAAATATTAATGTTATTTTTCCCCCAGGAACTAGGGTTTGATAGTTACCATTAGCAAATTCTGGTGTTTGACTTTGTTTCCAACTCATTAATGCTGGCATAATTCCTCCGAGAATGGAAACACTAAATGCTCCCGTGTATTCTAAAGCATGAAAAAAGATATTAGGATTAAATGTTCCTAAACTCAGAGGTGGAAGCAACACTAAGGAATAAAGAGGTAAACGAGAAATTTCGCTTTTGGTAATGATGGAAATATCTTGAAAAAAGTCTGCTAAACCATAGGTAATACCTATAAATGATGTCACAATTGCAAATTCAGAAAAAATTGATAATAAGACAGCAAACCATTCTCCTAATTGACCAGTTCGCAGAATTTGCAGTGGATCAAATACGCTCTCATTTGCGAAATTATGGGATAAAATATCTGGAGTCATACAGCCTAAAATAACAGCATTCCAAGCTAAAAACATGAATAAGGGAATTAATGAACCAATAATCATAGATTGGCGAATTTTATTAATGTCTCCTTCTAATTGAGTTACAACCAGTGGAATAATACTGTGAAAGAACATTGCTACATATATAATAGCAATAGCATTACCAATAGATTGCCAATTTTGTACTAGAAGTTGAGAGTTTTGAAATTGCATTCCTCCTAATATTAATAAACCCAAAAAAGTAATTAATAAAATAATAATAAATATACCATTTATTCTTTCTATCAATCTATCTTTACCCCAATACATTAGGCTACCAAATACGAGAAAAAAACTGACTGTTCCTACCCACTGAGGTGAAATATGCTCTAATTCCCAAACTTTATCAACTGTGGTTGTTAAAATTTTGCCACCTTCAGTCATATATGCCACTAACAGGGCATAGTGGTTAAATACATAGGCAATTCCGGCAATTCTCGCTCCTGGTTTACCGAGAATCTTTTCTATGATTGCTAATAAACCTATATGAGAAATACCCTCAAATCTCATCACATTTAAAGTCAATTCTGCAATTAATAAACCGGAGGTTAAAGTATACAGCCATACAGTAATAAGTAGGATTGTGGATGGTATAATCCCCGATGGTAAAGTTACAGCAGGTAATCCAATAATCCCCGCCCCAATGGTAGTTCCGACAATTAAAGCTGTATTTCCTAAAACACTACCGGGTTGATGTTGAAATTTATGATTATCAAATTTTAGATGGGAAAATAATCGCGTTACTGTTTGTTCTTTTTTATTCATAAGTGCAGGTAATTAGTGTTATTGAGATTATTTATATCCCCGACTTCTTGAAGAAGTCGGGGATATTGTCTTGTGGTTAATTAAACAAATTTTTTGGTAAACTCACATATTAAGTCTACTCTACCTTTACGTAACATGGCTGGATCTAATCTTTCCGTGGTATTACAAGTCATTAGTATGACTAATTTCTGTTGCATTTGAATACCAGATTCGTCAATTATGCTTTGGTATAATGTCCCATCTAATAAGGCTAAAATATGCTCGGTTTTGTTGTTATATTGTGCTACTTCTGAAGCTCGATCTTGAGCTAAATTATCAGCTTCGTTGATGATAATACAAATCTTTTCTAAATATGTTGGCGGCACAAAGTTAGTGATGGCATCATGATCTAAAATGAAAATTACATATCCTAAAGGGACAAGAATTTCTTTAGCAACACTTTGTGTCCATGCTGTTTTCCCTGTACCTGGTGCGCCATGTACTACAACGGCTAATTGATTTTGATCTAAAATTGTTTGTTGAACTATGTCAGTAAAATCTTGAATATCTTGGGGAAATGTCGGTAATGAATACTGACTATGAACTTTCCCAACACGACTTTGATATCCACTCAGCATGACTGCTAGATCATAGGTGGCTTTATTAATTAATGGCTTGATATTTTTAGCCATTAAAGTATAATTTCTTCTGCCTCTTTCATAAGCTTCAATTTGTAACCAAATATCATGTTCTGACCAGTAGGCATAAACTGTATTAACCACATCTAGTCTTTCCCAGTTTACAAATTTTTCAACGGGGAAATAAAAGTCTCGTTCTGAGTAATATTGAGTGATAACATCAGGACGTTCTAATAGTTTCAAAACTCGTAAAACGGTTATTTCTTGGAGAAGATTCAGGACGTAATCAATAGGAATACTGTTGCGGCTGACAAATTGGACTAGGGGTGTTTCTGTGGTTAAAAAGTCTTTATGGCGCTGTTCTGGGGTGAGCATATCTGGTGTAATATAGTTCCAATATTTTTGGAATTCACCACGGGTGTAATCTGAAGCTAAATTTAAAATATTTGCCCACCAAGCATATTCTTTTCTCGCTAAAGCATCAGCATAATAACTGGCTAAATTAATACTTTTTTGGGTTAATTCTTGAGTGTCATGGAATAGAATTTTACCGAAGTATTCCCAATCAAAATCTCTGTGAAATGGTCGCCAACCACTAGATAACAAGTGTTGAAAGTTCTTATTGGTGTTATTACTTTCGTTGGTTCGGAAATAGTCAAAATCCATAGTCAAATTATTCTCTGTTGAAACAGGCAATGATGCACAACTTTTTAATCACACTTATAAAGTAGATGCCGAAAACCCTTGAAGATGCGTTCTCCTAAGTCGAACGCATCTGGGCTTCAGACAAGGGATGAAGGCTAGTACCGCAAGGCGGAAGTCAAAAGTCAAAAGTCAAAAGTCAAAATGAAGACAGCATAGGCTTTTGGAGGATTTAGAATGGTTGGTTTATTTACGCCGTTTTGTACTAGTTGCTTTCCTTTATCCTGCAATGACGTTAATTTGAAAATTTGAAATTATTTCAAATTTTAATCCATATTCGTGATACAATCAAACTGTCACTAAAGACATAAAAAGCTACCGGGGGACTCTCGGAAAGTTACGCTTGTCAGATATGATTTCGCCCGCCAGGGCAAACGAAATCAGGGCAAGAACCCAAATATTCAAGGAACCAATCCTGAAACTGGGATAACTGAGGGATATAGACTGAAACTCTCTATAGAATCTCCACGTCTTTAGACCGGAGAGTGTCAAGTAACATACTATAGCATTACACCAAAAGGTTTTGCTGCTTAATGCTGATGGCGTAGCCTGTCCTTAGAGGTTGTTGGAAAAGTATTAGATGAAACCGATAATCTCCAGAAACCTAATGCCTATTGCATATCGCTGGATAATTTAGGTCAATTTGCCTAAATTGCGAGAAGATTTAAAGTAGCTAGTTTATACAAAAAGTCAGGGTTGAAATTGCTAAATATTATTCCACTGCTATTGCTACTTGTCCAAGTACCGGCAACGGCGATTTTGCTTTCCCGGTTGCTGAAAGGTCCTAGACGTGATCCAGCTTTAACACCACAACAGCCAACACCGGAAATTTTAGGCAGTGTGAGCGTGGTTGTACCGACGTTAAATGAGGCGTTGCGGATTGGTCCGCTTTTGGCTGGTTTAACTCGCCAAAGTTATGAGGTTCGGGAAGTTATTGTGGTTGATAGTCGCTCTCAAGATGGTACTCCCGATTTGGTAAAAGCGGCAGCAGCGACTGACCCACGCTTTCGGGTGATGACGGATGATCCTTTACCTTCTGGGTGGGTGGGTCGTCCTTGGGCGTTGCATAATGGTTTTTTGTTCAGTTCTGAGGGGAGTGAGTGGTTTTTGGGTATGGATGCAGATATCCAACCTGATGCTGGTTTGGTGGCGAGTTTGGTGCAAACTGCGATCGCTAAAGGTTATGATTTGGTATCTTTATCACCGCAGTTTATTCTCAAGTATCCGGGGGAATGTTGGTTACAACCGGCTTTGTTAATGACGTTGTTGTATAGATTTGATCCGACGGGGATTTATACTGAACAACCGGAACGGGTGATGGCTAATGGTCAGTGTTTTTTGTGTCGTCGGTCTGTGTTAAAGGCTGTGGATGGTTACAGCAGCGCGAAGGGTTCTTTTTGTGATGATGTGACTTTGGCGCGGAATATTGCCGCGAAGGGCTTTAAGGTGGGCTTTTTGGATGGGGCTAAGGTGCTAAGGGTGAGGATGTATGAGGGGGCGTGGGAAACTTGGAACGAATGGGGGCGCAGCCTTGATTTGAAGGATGCTGCTTCTCCCGCTCAGATTTGGGGGGATTTATGGGTGTTGTCGGCGGTGCAGGGTTTACCTATTTTGATTTTACTGGGTTATTTGTCGCTGCCTTCTTTGGTGCTTTCACTGCCGGCGCTGCTGTTGTTAGGATTGAATATATTTTTGGTGGTGATTCGCTTTGCTTTATTATTAGCGATCGCTCCCTCCTATGATCGGAAAGATGCCACTGGTGGTTGGTTATTCTGGCTTTCTCCGTTGGCTGACCCTTTAGCGGTGCTACGCATCTTTTTATCTGCATTTCACACTCCTAAGCAATGGCGCGGGCGGAAATATGGGGATTAAGGCTATTTAGGGCGCTGACTGAGGGTATCGCTCTTTATTCCAGTTTGTCTTGTGGGGAGAGCGATCTTAATCATGAGAAAATATCTTGGTTCTTAGGGACTTCCAATTAAAAAAATACCCAAAAATTTCTTGTGGTGCGGGCATACTTCGACAAGCTCAGTACAAGTCTTGCCCGCTAATCATCAAGGACGGGCAGGATGCCCATCCCACAAAATTGGGTAATTTATTTTTTGGTGTTCCCTTAAAGAACACAGGCTATTTTGACACTCTCCGGTCTAAAGACGCGGAGATTCTATAGAGAGTTTCAGTCTATATCCCTCAGTTATCCCAGTTTCAGGCACTGCCTTAAATATTTGGGTTCTTGCCCTGATTTCGTTGGCCCTGGCGGGCGAAATCATATCTGACAAGCGTAACTTTCCGAGAGTCCCTCGGTAGCTTTTTATGTCTTTAGTGACAATATAGTTGTATCACGAATATGGATTAAAATCAATGCAGGATTTATCCTGCCTCTAGTACAAAACGGCGTAAATAAACCAACCATTCTAAATCCTCCAAAAGC
>NZ_LJOU01000119.1:0-15186 GCF_001672085.1 Anabaena sp. AL93
ACAATAAAACCAAACTGTGTAAAGAAACGTAAAATCGCCCAAACCCTCTTCACTCTTGCCTATTGCCTCTTGCCTTTTGCCTTGCCATAACGACAATTTTCAACGCCAACCTACTTATATTATTAGATTAAGTAGGTGAACACAATAAAACCAAACTGTGTAAAGAAACGTAAAATCGCCCAAACCCTCTTCACTCTTGCCTATTGCCTCTTGCCTTTTGCCTTGCCATAACGACAATTTTCAACGCCAACCTACTTATATTATTAGATTAAGTAGGTGAACACAATAAAACCAAACTGTGTAAAGAAACGTAAAATCGCCCAAACCCTCTTCACTCTTGCCTATTGCCTCTTGCCTTTTGCCTTGCCATAACGACAATTTTCAACGCCAACCTACTTATTCATAGAGTTTGACTTTTAAGGCTTTATCTGGATAATCACTAAATACACCATCTACACCCAATTTAAAAAATGATTGATATTCCTGTTCAGGATTTCCCTGACAGTCTAAGGGTAAGAAAAAATCCTCATTTCTAAAAGTCCAAGCGTGAACTTGTAAATTAGCTGCATGAGCATCTATAATTAAAGATGTTGGTGATAGTAATTGACCATGATTATCTCTGGGAATTAATAAGTTTTTATTTACACCTATTGCTTGGGCATATTCGGCAATTTCTTTCAACCCTTTTTGATTTAATAAATCTGCATAATTTCGGGGATTATTATTAATCACAAAATCGTAAGGTTGACTAGTATCATTAATGAGTTGGACTAATGGTAAATCTGTTTTTCGAGACAATTCTTTGAGGTTACTAACTTCAAAGGATTGAATAAATATGGGTAAATTAACTGTTTGTAAGCTTAATAATAAAGTGTCTTCTAATGGTAAACCAATTGATTGAAAATAACTGGGATGTTTCGTTTCAGGATAAATGCCGATATTACGGCCAATTGCTTGACTTTTATGCTGGGCTAAATCAATGATTTCTGTAAAAGTGGGAATAGGAAATATTCCCTCATAAACTAGATTTTGAGGGCGTAATTGGGGAATACGTTCTTTAGCTGTTAAGGTTTTGATTTCTGCTATGGTCAAGTCTTCTGTAAACCAACCTGTTTTAATTTCACTATCAATAATTTTCGTGGTTTTTAAATGAGCAAATTCGGGATGATTAGCAATATCTGTAGTTTCAGAGATTTCATTTTCATGACGGGCAATTAAAACACCATCTTTAGTAATAACTAAATCGGGTTCAATATAATCAGCACCTAAATCAATTGCTAATTCATAACTAGCTAAAGTATGTTCGGGACGGTAGCCACTTGCACCGCGATGAGCGATAATAATGGGGGGTTTGTTTATGAATGTTTGAGTCATGATGACTGTTGACTGTTGACTGTTCGCTGTTTGCTGTTGACTGTTGACTGTTCGCTGTTGACTGTTGACTGTTGACTGTTGACTGTTTGCTGTTCCCTGTTCCTTGTTCCCTGTTCCCTGACCACACAAGTAAATTCACAGAATCAAACCGGATTCCTATAATTAAATTCCCACCGTTATTATTTTTTGTTATGAAACTGATGATGTCAAATCAGCCGGAAGTAAAACGTATAGAAGAGTTACGCCGCTTATTGCAACAAGCTAGTTATGCCTATTATGTTTTAGATGCGCCAGTTATGGAAGATACGGTTTATGATCGGCTGTATCGAGAGTTGCAAGAATTAGAAACACAAAATCCCGAATTAATTACTCCTGATAGTCCAACTCAGCGTGTTGGCGATCGCCCTGCCACCCATTTTACTTCAGTTCGTCACAACATTCCCCTATATAGCCTGGAAAATGCTTTCAATATTGAAGAATTGCAAAGTTGGGATCAGCGGTGGCGGCGATACTCACCTACTCAGTATAATACCGGAGAAGTAGAATATGTATCTGAGTTAAAAATTGATGGTGCAGCTTTGGCTTTGACTTACGAAAATGGCTTTTTAGTCAGGGGGACAACGCGAGGAGATGGGGTAATGGGTGAGGATATTACCCAAAATGTCAGGACTATTCGCTCAATTCCCCTCCGTTTGAATTTTGACGGGTTAGAAAATATTGCTAAGGTGGAAGTCCGAGGAGAAGCATTCTTACCTTTACAGGTATTTAAGGAAATTAATGAGAAGAGACAAAAGGCTGGAGAACAGTTATTTGCTAATCCGCGTAATGCTGTGGCGGGTACGCTCAGACAATTAGATTCACGGATTGTAGCACAGCGACAATTAGATTTCTTTGCTTATACTCTGCATATTACAGGCTTGGATGATTCTAGTATTGCGAATACTCAATGGGAGGCTTTGGAATTGTTGCAAAAAATGGGTTTTCGAGTGGATACCAATCATAAACTCTGCCATTCTATCGCTGAAGTTGCTGAATATTACCAATATTGGGATACAGAACGGCTGAATTCTCCCTATATGACGGATGGTGTTGTCGTTAAATTAAATACGTTTAGACTCCAAGAACAATTGGGGTTTACACAGAAGTTTCCCCGCTGGGCTATAGCCTTAAAATATCCGGCGGAAGAAGCCCCAACCCGTGTAGTAAAAATTACCGTTAACGTTGGTAGAACTGGGGCATTAACTCCTTTAGCGGAAATGTTGCCAGTACAATTAGCGGGAACAACTGTTTCCCGTGCTACCTTACATAATAGCGATCGCATTGAGCAATTAGATATCCGTATTGGCGACACCGTGATTGTTCGCAAAGCCGGAGAAATCATTCCCGAAGTCGTCCGGGTCATCAAAGAACTACGTCCCGCTGACACTCAACCTTTCATTATGCCTTCCCATTGTCCCGTCTGTGGTCAACAGGTGGTGAGAGAAACGGGCGAAGCTGTTACTAGATGTGTAAATGCTTCCTGTGCGGCGATTCTTAAAGGTGAGGTTGAACATTGGGTCAGTCGTGACGCTTTAGATATTAAAGGTGTGGGAGAAAAGTTGGTGTATCAACTCGTAGACAAGGGTTTAATACATTCCATTGCTGATTTATATGAATTGACAACAGATAAATTATCTGCGTTAGAACGCATGGGACAAAAATCGGCAGAAAAATTGGTGAAGGCGATCGCTCAATCAAAAACCCAACCCTGGTCTAGAGTATTATATGGTTTAGGCATCCGTCACGTTGGCAGCGTCAACGCCCAATTACTCACCGAGAAGTTTACCACCGTCGCCGAGTTAACAGCCGCCAGACAATCGGATATTGCAGGCGTTTATGGTATCGGTGCAGAAATCGCCCAGTCAGTCTATCAATGGTTTCGCACCCCAGCCAATCAAACCTTAATCTCCCGGATTCAGACCATTGGCTTACAATTAGCCAACAGCATAGAAACCAAAGCAGTAGAGAAAATTAATCAAAATTTTGCTGGGAAAACCTTTGTCGTCACCGGCACATTACCAACCTTAAAACGGGATGAAGCCAAAGCCTTAATTCAAAAAGCAGGTGGTAAAATCACTGATTCGGTTAGCAAAAAAACAGACTTTTTAGTTGTGGGTGCAGATGCCGGTTCTAAGCTAGAAAAAGCCCAGAATTTAGGAATTAGCCAATTGACAGAGGCACAGTTATTAACAATGCTGGCAGAATAGTTACAGCAGGAGTCAGGGTGTAGGGGCGCAGGGTCTGCGCCCAGTCAGGAGTCAGGAGTAAAAACCTGTTGTGGACGGAGTTTCATGATAAATACCTTGACCGTTGCTACACATATGCACATAAATTGTTAAATTCTGTTACAATTTTGGTAGTGAATTTCAACTAAAATTTGTGGGAGCGAGAAATCATGAATTCCGTTTTTAGTAAAACACTTGCTATCACTGTAGCTGCAACCACCCTTTTCATCAGTGTTCCTGCTTTTGCAGAAAGCCAACCTGCACCTATGGGCAATAAACCTCATACTAGTAAAACCAAAGTAGGAACAATTATTGATGTTGCCAGTGGTAACAGTTCCTTTAAAACCTTAGTAGCCGCTATCAAAGCCGCAGGTTTAGTAGAAACCCTATCTGGTCAAGGACCATTTACCGTATTTGCACCCACAGACGCAGCCTTTGCTGCCTTACCAAAAGGAACTTTAGAAAAACTTTTGAAGCCAGAAAACAAAGGAACTTTAGTCAAAATTCTGACCTATCATGTAGTTTCGGGTGCAGTTTACGCTAAAGATATCAAACCTGGTGATGTCAAAACAGTTGAAGGTCAACCAGTAACTATAAAAGCTAAAAAAGGCGTAGTGTATGTAGGTAACGCTAAAGTTACTAAAGCAGACGTTAAAGCTAGTAATGGCGTAATTCATGTGATTAATAAAGTGCTACTTCCTCCTAATGTGAAGTTGTAGAATTTTTGGCGTTGCTGATTAAGGGTATGAATTTTAGTCTCACGCAAAGGCGCAAAGACGCAAAGGTAAGATTTTTAAAGGTTCAATTTGGAAATTTCATACCTCGATTCAACAACGCCGAATTTTTCAGATCAGGCGAAATGCTGCTTGGATAATTACCCTGATAAATTGTTTCTTTTATTGCCTGATATTATAGCGATCGCATCGAATCATAGCACATATAGGTGATCAATCAATGCGATCGCTAATTATTTGGGCGTTGCTGATTATAGGGTATGAATTTTAGTCTCACGCAAAGGCGCACTGAGGTTTGAGTTTTAAAGGTTCAATTTGGGAATTTTATACCCTTAATATCAACACAAAACCGTTAAAATAGTACCAAATCAGAAAAACTGTAAAATTTGGATATGACCACAGCCACACCCGTAAAAACTGAATATGAAGCGATTATTGGCTTAGAAACCCATTGTCAACTCAGTACCAATACCAAGATTTTCTCCAACAGTTCCACAGCCTTTGGTGCTGACCCCAATACTAACATTGATCCTGTATGTATGGGTTTACCAGGGGTTTTACCCGTACTTAACGCCAAAGTTCTCGAATACGCCGTGAAAACGGGTTTGGCGTTAAATTGTCAAATCGCTCGGTATAGTAAATTTGACCGCAAACAATATTTTTATCCTGATTTACCCAAAAATTACCAAATTTCTCAATATGATTTACCCATAGCCGAACATGGTTGGATAGAAATTGAATTGGTAGATGATGCAGGAAACCCCAGTCGCAAACGCATTGGTATTACCCGTTTACACATGGAAGAGGATGCAGGGAAACTCGTCCACGCTGGGAGTGAGAGACTTTCCGGTTCTACCTATTCTCTCGTAGATTATAACCGCGCGGGGATTCCCTTGGTAGAAATTGTTTCTGAACCAGATTTACGGACAGGACAAGAAGCGGCGGAATATGCCCAAGAACTACGGCGGATTGTCCGCTATCTTGGTGTCAGTGATGGGAATATGCAAGAAGGATCTCTGCGTTGTGATGTGAATATTTCTGTGCGTCCGGTGGGACGAGAGAAATTTGGGACTAAGGTGGAAATTAAGAATATGAACTCCTTCAGTGCGATTCAAAAAGCGATTGATTATGAAATTGAACGCCAAATCGCCGCCATTGAATCAGGAGAAAAGATTATTCAAGAAACTCGGCTTTGGGAAGAAGGTTCGCAACGTACCAGTAGTATGCGAGTGAAAGAAGGTTCTAGTGATTATCGTTATTTTCCTGAACCTGATTTAGCACCCATTGAAGTCACCCAAACAGAATTAGACTCCTGGTTAAGTGAATTACCCCAACTACCTGCAAGCAAACGCCATTATTATGAAAATGAGTTGGGACTTTCGGCTTATGATGCGCGAGTCTTAACTGAGGATAAACCAGTTGCGGACTATTTTGAAAGTGCAATATCTAAAGGTGCAAATCCCAAATCTGCGGCTAACTGGATTACTCAAGATATCGCTGGGTACTTAAACAAACAAAAACTCACCATTTCCGAAATTAAACTGACTGCTGTTAACCTAGCTGATGTGATTACCCGCATTGAAAATGGGAAAATCAGCAACGCTCAAGCTAAGGAAAAACTCACAGATTTACTCAATGGTGTTTCCCCAGAAGAAGCCTTTGCAGGTCAAGAACTGATTTCAGATCGTACCATTCTTGAACCGATCATTGATGAAATCATCGCCGCTAATGCTCAACAAGTCGAAAAATACCGCAAAGGTAACACCAACCTCAAAGGCTTTTTCGTGGGACAAGTCCTGAAAAAAACCGATAAACGCGCAGAACCCAAACTCACCAATCAATTGGTAGAAGAGAAACTCAATGCACCAATGTAGGGTAACACCCCCATCCTGAGAATGATATAATGTGACAATAAGACGCAACTTGATTATTGGGAGAGCTAGTTTTTATTGGCTCTCTTTCTTTATATAACTGAAAAAAATCTTCTCTTCCTTCTTCCCTCCGTGTTCTCTGTGCCTCTGTGGTTCGTTAAAATACTTCAACCACAAATTGCCCAAAGAGCGTAAAGGAAAAAAAACAGAATTACGCATTAACAGAAAATAAAAAATAGGGGGTTTGACCCCTTGGTGCTAGAATCATATAACGTGCTAGGTAGATGCACCCTGATGATTTTAGAGAGCTATCCAAGTGGCTCTCTTTTATTTGTTTTAGGTTTAATTTTCGTGATTAGAAAAAGATTGTCATCAACAGATAAACTCACTTATAGACATAAATACTGGACGCTGATATCAAACCAGAGGCGGAAAGTAATTGAGCAGCAAACGCGATATAGATAATTGTGAGTAAAATTATGGCAGATTGGCAAATCATTACTGGTGGTGTAACAGCAGCGCGGGGGTATAAAGCAGCGGGAATTACAGCGGGACTAAAAGCTTCGGGATTACCGGATTTAGCCTTAATTGTATCAGATGTGGAAGCGATCGCTGCTGGTGTATTCACCACTAGCCAAGTTAAAGCAGCCTGTGTAGATTACTGTCGTCAAGTATTACAAGGGAAACATAGCGCGAGAGCCATTCTTTGTAATGCGGGACAAGCTAACGCCGCAACAGGTGAACAAGGGATTAAAGATGCTCAAGAAAGTGCAGACTTGTTAGGTAAAGAATTGGGTATTAACCCAGAATCCATTTTATTAGCTTCCACCGGCGTAATTGGTCAACGGATTAAAATGGATATATTGCGGGGTGGTATCCCCAAAGTAGTTGCAGAACTATCAGAAACAGGCTCAGACGCAGCCGCAGGAGCAATAGTCACCACAGATTTAGTCACCAAATCCATAGCCTTAGAAACCATTATCCATGACCGTCCAGTGCGAATTGGTGGCATTGCTAAAGGTTCAGGGATGATTCACCCCAACATGGCGACAATGTTAGCCTTTGTTACCTGTGATGCAGCGGTATCTTCTACGCTTTGGCAACAAATGTTAACCAGAGCAGCAGATAGAAGCTTCAATTCTATCACCGTTGATGGTGACACAAGTACAAATGATTGTTTAATTGCTTTAGCAAATGGTCAATCTCGCACCCCAGCAATTACCGAAATGGGGGCAGAGGCACAGAAGCTAGAAGCCATGTTAACTTATGTATGTCAGCATTTAGCAAAAGCGATCGCTCGTGATGGCGAAGGGGCAACTTGTTTAATAGAAGTCCAAGTCAGTGGCGCTCACGATGAATTATCAGCCCGCCAAATCGCCAAAACCATTGCCGGGTCATCTTTAGTCAAAGCCGCCATTTTCGGTCATGATCCCAATTGGGGACGGATTGCGGCGGCTGCTGGTCGGGCTGGAGTCCGGTTTGAACAGGAAAACCTCTCTATTAAATTAGGGGATATTTTACTATTTGAAAATGGTCAACCTTTACCTTTTGATAAAGCAGCGGCTAGTGCATATTTAAAAGCAGCCGCTCATGGTGAATATCTGCAATCAGACACAGTGTTAATTTCCGTCAGTGTTGGTAATGGTCATGGCACAGGACAGGCTTGGGGTTGTGACTTGAGTTATGATTATGTGAAAATTAACGCTGAGTATACGACCTAAAAAAATCGGCGTTGCTGATATAGCGGTATGCAAAACCTTTAGGGGCGGGGAAACCCTGCCCTTGATTGTGATAACTGTAAGAGGTTGTTTGAAAACTTTTTCGTGTGGGATCTGACACCCACAGATCCCCCTAAATCCCCCTTGGAAAGGGGGACTTTGAGGAATTTAGCCCCCCTTTGTAAGGGGGGTTGGGGGGATCTCAATTAATTCTGATACTTTTCAAACATCCTCTAAGATGACGATGCCGTTATAATATTTTTATTGTCAGCAATACTCAACAGCCATGATTCAAACCTTATCTAAAGTTACTACCTTTGAGGAATTTGTCGCTGGGCTTCCTGAAAATTCTGGGGTACGTTACGAACTACATAATGGGAATATCATTGAAATGGCACAACCAGTAGGAGAACACGAAGAATCAAAAGGGTTTTTAGGTGTAGAAATTCCCTTTGAAATTAAACGTCTGGGATTACCCTATGGTATTCCTAACCAAGTTATAGTTAGACCAGAGGGTAAAGATTCTGGTTATTTCCCAGATTTATTAGTGCTAAATCGTGAAAATCTGGTAAATGAAAAATTATGGAAAAAACAATCTATTATTAGTAATGCTGCATCTATCCCTTTAGTAATTGAAGTTGTATCAACTAATTGGCGTGATGATTACTATTTGAAATATGCTGATTATGAAGAAATGGGAATCCCTGAATATTGGATTGTTGATTATGCAGCTTTAGGTGGAAGAAATTTTATTGGTAATCCTAAACAACCGACAATCTCTGTTTGTAATTTGGTTGATGAAGAATATCAAATTAGTAAGTTTAGAGATCATGAACGGATTATTTCCCAAACTTTTCCTGAATTAGATCTCACCGCAAATCAAATTTTTCAAGCTTCCATATAATCAAATCATAAATTATGAATAAATTTTTCCGTCACATACTCTCTGAGAACAGGTTGCAAGGTGTATTTACCCCCATCTTTCTCTATTAAAGAGCGTGAATATAGTTTTTCTATTGCTTGTAAAAAATGGGATCTAGAAATCAATACCTTGTCCAAATTAAAAAAAGCCTTGATTTGTAGGTTGGGTTGAAGCATGAAACCCAACAAATGGGTTGGGTTGCGCTGTCGCTTAACCCAACAAAGCAGAAAATGGACAAGGTATTGAGAAATATGAGGTAATATATTTGCTAAATTAGTAATTGTTGTTAATTGCTGGTTAGTTGCCAGAGAGTACATAATTTGGCGTTCTAGAACGGAGAGAGGATTTAACTGCTGTTCCAGTAAGCTCATAGGTGTCAACTTAACGTAAAACCCATAGCCCGCCTGGGAATGAATTCCCAGTCTCATAGCAAAAGTCATCTGAAGATGACTAAATAACCCAGAAATTTTTGAGTAAACTTTAGTTTACTTTCGCTATTAGCCCGGAAATTCATTTCTGGGCGGGTGTGGAAGCCAAACAAATAAGGTATCTGTAGCCTAAGTTGACACCAATGAGCTTTTGCTTTACCCCTACTTTGAATCATTCAAATTAATAACATTAAAAGGTTCGGAATCATTGATAAGATAAAAGAAAAAATCTGAATCCAGAGTCAATATCCTGTTTATTTGCAGACGTTCAACAGCAATCACAAGAATTCCATCTGCAAGATCCATTGGACGATCTTGATACTTCTTAATTAGTTCAAATAGACGCTCGTAATCTGTTGCTTGAACTTCATAAAAAGTTAACATATCATTGGTAATTAGCTTTCCCAACTGATTTTGCATTGCCCATCCACCACGACGTAAAGCAAGATACATCGCTTCTGTAAAACATGGCCATGTCGTTATCAAGGGTATTGAGAGTTTCATTACTGCTTTCTTGATAGCTACGTGCTGAGACTGCTTGTTATCCACAAGGGCAAACAGAGGACCAGCATCACAAAGAATCATACATCCAACCCTTGACTTCTATACTTTTCCAGTAGTGCTGATCCATAATCATCTACTTCAGAATCAGAAGATATAATTTCCAAATTATCAACTTCTTCAAACCAACTATACCACTTCATCTTAAAATCTTCTGGACTTGTTTGGGGAAAATCACTATCCTGAAAACTCATATTTAATGCAGACTGAATCATTAACGCAATTTCAGTTTGTTGTGGACAATGACGTAAATATTCCCTAACTTCTGGAGGAATAATTAGTAAACCTTCTTTGAGTTCTAATCTAAATGTTTTGCTGCTCATATATATTTTAAATTCTATACCCCGTAAAAATCTTTAGCCATAATTTCCTCTATTCTAACTTTACTTTGTCATTTTACTAAGTAGGTGAGCGTTGAAAATTGTCGTTATGGCAAGGCAAGAGGCAAGAGGCAAGAGGCAAGAGTGAAGAGGGTTTGGGCGATTTTACATTTCTTTACACAGTTTGGTTTTATTGTGTTCACCTACTTAGAGCGATCGCTTCTAGAAGATGTTTGCCATCTCAAAAAATTCTCAAGTATCATCAAAATCATTATACTAAACACGGGTGAGATTTAAACTTTTGCCAAATGACAAAGAACCCAGATGTGTAGGGGTTTAGCTCATGCTTTACCCCTACGTTTAGAATCAAACAATCAAGCCGTTTTGAGTATATTAGATGCACCTATTTAACCTCATGAACGTTTACGCAAAACAATGCAAACAATTATTTTTAATATAGCTTTAGCAAAATTTGATGCTTATACCCGATTTAAAGCAATGGCTATCACAGGAAACCCAGAAGCAGGTTTAAGAATACTAGATAAACACCAAAAATCAATAATTTGAAATTTCTACTCTGGAGAGACTCTGCGCCTCTGCGTGAGGTAAAATTGTCCTCTATAAACAGCAACGCCGACTTTTGTAAATTTCCAATCAAAGGTGTATTTTATGCGGTTACGCTCAATGCAGTTAATTTTTATAGCAGGACTAATGGGGTTACTTTCCTGGATATGGACACCCACAGCCTTAGCATTAACACAGATTAAATTATCTGATATTTCCTATCACGAATGTCCATCAGAACTGTCCAGTGGAATAGTAGGTAGTAGCGGTTCAAATTCTGCCAGTTGCTTCATCGTTACAGGTAAAGCAGAAAATAGCACCCGCAAAACTGTTTATGATGCGGATATTTTTGGGCGCATATATGATGCTAACGGTGATTCAACCTTACAAAATCGCACCCGTCTGGGTTTAATTGCCGAAGTTCCTCCCGGAGTTAGTGATTTTGAATTTAGAATCACTGTCCCCAGTAATCAACCTTTACCATTACAACTTAAACAATTTAAAGCTGCTGGATTTAGCGGACGAGTGAGAAGATAAAAGTTGTAGAGACGTTCCTGGGAACGTCCTTACATGGAAAATCGTAATTTGGGGCTTAAAACCCTTGTACCAAGGTGGCGCGAGCTAAACTATCTAAAATACCACCAACTATGTTCAATGCCAAAAATGCCAGGATAGGGGAGAAATCCATACCACCCAAGGGGGGAATTATGGAACGAAATAGATTGAGGTAGGGATCACTAATTTGGCTTAAAGCTGCAAATGGTTGATTAGACCATTCAATAGTGGGAAACCAAGTCAACAAGACTCGAATAATCAGCAAATAGCTGTAAAGAGAGACAAAGGTAGCTAGGGTTGTAATTAGTAAATTCATGGGTAACTTTCCTGTTAAATGTCAAACATAGATTCATGATTGATTTTAATTTAGCTCACGTCGCATTGTGTAGCCAATCAATATAACTAAGGGAAAGCTTAAGAATGCTCATTAACTTCCTGGGATGAGTTGCTGTTGACATTACCTAATTGCTTCCGCACATCATCAATTGTGGCATTAAGTTGGGCAATTTTATCTTCGAGCGATCGCCTGGTTGCTTCTATTTCCAAACTTTCATGAGCAGAAGCCCTCATTTGCCGCTTTTTAGTCCCTGTCTGTCCATCATTTTCCCCAACGGTTAACCCTTCATTCTCTTCATTTGCAAACTTAGCATCTAAGCGCGAAGTAATCACCGCCCCTAAAACACCACCAACTACACCCCCAATCAATGACCCCAGTAACAAACCACTAGCAAAACCATCTTGCTGACTCATATTTTTTACCGTCTTCTCGAAAATAAGCAACTTTGACAATACTTTAGCTATTTTCCAGCCTTAGCGGCATCCTAGCTTAAGTTCCAAAAATGCGATCGCCCGCATCCCCCAATCCTGGTACAATATACCCTTGATCATCAAGCGTTTCATCAATAGTAGCGGTGTAAACGATTAAGCCAGGATAGACAGCAGCCAACTTTTTCAACGCCGGGGGAGCAACAACTACAGATATAATCCGAATTAACGCCGGATCAACACCTCTTTGGGTCAATTCCGCCATTACTGCCATTATAGAGCCTCCAGTAGCCAACATCGGCTCAGTAATTAACACCCGCGTTTCGGGAGCGAATTTTTCGGGTAATTTATTTAAATAACAAGTAGGTTCTAGAGTTTCTTCATTTCGCGCCAAGCCAACATGGTAAATTGATGCCAAAGGCAGTACACCCTGCGCTCCCTCCAACAAGCCTAAACCAGCCCGCAAAATCGGCACAACAGCCACAGGTATCTGAGGATTAATAAAAGTGGCTGCACAGGTCGTCAGAGGCGTTTGCACCATTGTTTCTTGAGTCGGTAACCACTCCCTAGCAGCCTCATAAGTTAGCCACCTACCCAACTCAGTCATAGCAGAACGAAATAATACAGATGGCGTAGCTACATCACGAGCAACTCCCAACCAGTGCTGAATTAAAGGATGAGGTGGAACATAAACACGGAGTTGTTGTGTCATAGCTAGAAAAGGGCGGCTGGATAATTGTCTTTTTACTGGAACATCATAGCAGAATTCACCGAATCAGGAGTCAGGAGTCAGGAGTCAGGAAGAAGAAAGGAGAAAGGAGAAGGTAGGGGCGCAGGGTCTGCGCCCAGGAAGAAGTCAGGAGTAAATAGGGGTTGCTGATAGTTAGCCATATAAACTGAAAACCTAGATATATTAAGAGTTTCCGGGTTAAAAAAGTGAATTATGTGCAAGCCCTAAATATATTTATTGATAAATCTTCTCATTAATAGTTGACAAAGATTCTCAATCAGAGTTATATTATTCTCAAGTGTTCTCCTCTCTTTAAAGGATCGGCAGGCGGGATTAGTCAGCAGCAGCAGACTTTTCCCTCTTTTTTGGATTAAATTACAGATTATGGATTCCGCATTATTTGATGTCATTATCATTGGTTCTGGTATTGGTGGTTTAGTGACAGCCACCCAATTAGCAGCCAAAGGTGCAAAAGTTATAGTTTTTGAAAGTTATCTCATTCCCGGTGGTAGCGCTGGCTATTTTCAAAGCCAAGGATATACATTTGATGTCGGTGCATCAATGATTTTTGGCATGGGAAATAAAGGAACAACCAACTTACTCACCCGTGCCTTAGATGCAGTCAATGTTAATCTAGAAACCATTCCCGATTCTGTCCAGATTCACTATCATTTACCCAATGGTTTGGATTTAAAAATTGATCGAGATTATGAAACATTTCTCCAAAATCTAATTGCTTATTTTCCCCACGAAGCCAAGGGAATCAGGCGATTTTATGATGAATGTCAAAAAGTTTTTAATTGCCTGAATAATATTGAATTGTTATCATTAGAAGAACCTAAATATCTCCTGCGGGTATTTCTCAAAAATCCTTTAGCTTGTCTAGGTTTAGCCAAGTATTTACCCTTAAATGTGGGAGAAGTGGCACGAAAGTATATTCAAGATCGTCAGTTATTAAAATTTATTGATATCGAGTGTTATTGCTGGTCAGTAGTTCCAGCGGACATGACACCAATGATTAATGCTGGTATGGTTTTTTCTGATAGACATTATGGAGGAGTTAATTATCCTCGGGGTGGAGTTGGGAAAATTGCCGAAAAATTGGTAACAGGTTTAGCACAATTGGGGGGTGAAATTCAATACCAAGCGCGAGTCACAAAAATCATTACCAAACAGGGAAAAGCTGTAGGTATACAATTAGCAAATGGTCAAGTTTATTATGGTAAAAAAATAGTATCTAATGCCACTCGCTGGGACACATTTACAAAACTACTACCAGTCCAAGAAATGCCAGTTAAAGAAAAAAATTGGCAACAACGATATATTAAATCACCTAGTTTTTTAAGCTTGCATATAGGGGTAAAAGCATCAGTTTTACCTGTAGGAACAGAATGCCATCATATTTTATTAACAGATTGGCAAGAAATGACCACAGCAACAGGAACAATTTTTGTTTCTATTCCTACCCTCCTTGACCCGGATTTAGCACCACCAGGATATCATATTATTCATGCCTTTACACCTGACTGGATTAGTAATTGGCAGGGACTTTCCGAAAGCGAGTATACGGATAAAAAAGAAATAGCAGCAGGGCAAATTATTGACAGATTAGCCGCAATTTTTCCTGGCTTAGATGCTGGGTTAGATTATTTGGAAATCGGGACTCCACGTACTCACAGACGCTTTTTACAACGGATAGATGGCACTTATGGACCAATACCTAAACGTAAGTTGTGGGGGTTATTGGGAATGCCTTTCAATCGCACTGTGATTCCTAATTTGTATTGTGTAGGAGATAGTACATTCCCCGGACAGGGTTTGAATGCAGTAGCTTTTTCTGGGTTTGCTTGCGCTCATAGGATTGGAGTAGATTTACAACTGAGAAAATAGCTGGGAATAAGATCCCCGACTTCTTAAAGAAGTCGGGGATCTTTTTGTTTTTAAGTCAATGGTCGAGAGGATTTTTAGAGAAAACCCTCTTCTTCATTGACAGTCTCAGGGCTAAAGCCGCTGAGTTTCCCACTTACCGCGAGGTTTTATGAGACGATGTTTTCAAAGTGGTATCCCGTAATTTTCATCACATTGTTACCCCCCTTTTCCCCTTGCAAAGGGGGAAACAAGAAAAATCCAGTTCCCTCCCCTTTATAAGGGGAGGGTTAGGGATGGGTGAAATATTTGATACAGCAATTACAACTCTGAAGGGTTATCATTCACTGTAAGCATCACCTGTATTAAAAAACCCATGATTCACCGTCTCAACATGACCGAAATTGGGCTTTAACGATATTAACCATAGGTATAGTGAACTACCCACACTGACCTGACGGTACAGTGTCGGCTTCCTGTCCAACAGAAAGCACAAAGGTAGGGGGGGTAGGGG
>NZ_LJOU01000120.1:0-14727 GCF_001672085.1 Anabaena sp. AL93
TACTAGTAGTTCGTCAAATTTATTTTGACGGGTAATGATCGGAAAAAACTTCTGTTCTTCCCTCCCCCACCTCCCCTACCTCCCCCACCTCCCCTACCTCCCCCACCTCCCCTACCTCCCCTGCCCCCTACTTGCCTTCACCCGTCATTTTCGGGTTGACAGACTACTAGTTGGCTAAAAAGTTGTTGAACTTGCTCCCAAGCATCTGCCGCAGCTTTAGAATTATAACTGGCACGACGGTCACAAAAAAATCCATGACCAGATCCATCGTAACGAAACAGACGATGAGAAATGTGATATTTTGCAAGTTCGGCGGTAATCTCGTCTACTTGTTCTGGAGGAATACTCGCATCTTCCTCACCAAAAAAGGTGTAGATAGTGCCTTTAATTGCTGATGTCCGGGTAATACTGGGATTTCCACCTCCGGGAGTACGAGTAGTGATACCCGCACCGTAAAAGGAAGCAGTGGCTTTAATATCAGAGAGTGTTGCAGCTAGATAGGCGACGTGACCACCAAAACAAAAGCCAATACAACCAAATCCATCTGGTCTAACATTGGGTAAAGTTTTTAAGTAGTCAATGGCTGCTTGAATATCGCTTAAAAGTTCTGATGCTGTGGTTTGTGACCAAGCGTATTTTTTGCCTATTTCCACGTCTTCGGGCGTGTAACCAGTTTCAAATCCAGGGGCTTGACGTTGAAACAGGGCTGGAGCGATCGCCACATATCCTAGTTTAGCAATCCGTTCGGTGACATCCCGAATATGCGCGTTAACCCCAAAAATCTCCTGGAGAACGACAATTCCCGGATAAGAACCGGGTGCAGTTGGTTGAGCTAAATAGGCGGCTATTTGCAAATTGTCTTGAGGAATTTGAATTGTTGTAGTCTGTATTGCTGACTCTGTCATAATATGAGTTGTGAGTAGGGAAATAGGTAAGAGGTACGAAGCACAAGTTAATAATAGTTATATCTATCAGCAATTAGTAACCACTAATGGCGTTGTGAATTACGATTTATTTACTGATCGGACTTACATTCATTTTGACCCTTACCTTCTGATTTGGTGTATTCTTCTGTGATAATATTTTCCATAGCAAACTAACCCATTAATCATATATTAAACAGGTAAATTATGGCTATTTGTATAAGTCTTATGGAGCAGAATTGGTAATGATTCAATTCCGTATTCAGCCAGATAGTGAAATTCCTGCATCTAATCAACTGTTTAATCAGATCAGATTTGCGATCGCCTCTGGGCAATATTCACCCGCATATAAACTACCCAGTACCAGGGCTTTAGCCATGCAAACTGGATTACATCGCAACACCATCAGTAAAGTTTACCGCCAATTGGAGGAAGAAGGATTTGTCGAAAGTTTAGCAGGTTCAGGCATCTATGTCCGCGCTCAAGGTCATGAAGGCGGAAGCAGATCCCAGTCTCCCATGCTCAAACAAAATCCTCAAGCCTATAAGGTGGTGCAACAAGCCCTAGATGAGTTACTGGGTCAAGGTTGTTCTCTCAATCAATCACGAGAACTATTTTTAGCAGAAGTTGACTGGCGCTTGCGTTGTAGTACCAGAGTATTAGTGGTGACACCATCTCAAGATATTGGGGCTGGGGAATTAATGGTTGATGAGTTAGAAGAATCCCTGCAAATCCCCCTCCAGCTAGTCGCAATGGAACAACTGATTGGAGTATTAGACCAAACCACTTCAGCCACATTAGTCACCAGTCGTTATTTTATCGGAGAAGTGGAAGCGATCGCTGCACCCAAAGCAGTTCGCGTGATTCCCCTAGATATTCACGACTACGGCAAAGAAATGACTGTCGTGAAAAGCCTACCCAAATCCAGTTGTATTGGTATAGTTAGCCTCAGTCCTGGTATTCTCAGAGCCACAGAAGTCATTCTCCACGGTTTACGAGGAGACGAAATATTAGTCATGACTGCTCAACCAAAGGATGCTTATAAACTACACGCGATCGTTAAACGCTCAGAAATAATCTTTTGTACAGATCAAGTCAGCTATGCCACAACCCAAGCAGCTATGCAAACAGTCTTAGAAGACCTCATCCGTCCACCCAAACTGATTCGCTGTGAAAACTACATCGGCACACAGTCCATCAACTTACTAAAACGCGAACTGGGATTAATTTAATTTGTCAGTTTTCAGTGGTCATTTGTCCCGGAAATAACCCTAATGAACAAATAATTTGCGCTTCCTGTTGTCCGTCTTCAGGATGAATCACACACAAAGAATTATTATCACGTAAAGAAATAATCATTGTGGCTAATTGTTCATCACTAATCCCACTTTTCAACTGCCGATTAAGTTTAACAATCGTCGTTTCTTTTAATGGATAAAGATAGATTTCTTCAACGGCCTTTTTCAAAGTTTGCCAATCTTCACCTAATGAAAATAACGATGAAAATAATGGGGTTTCTGTCTTCTTAATATAAGCATCTAATCTATAATATGTTCGATATCTTGCCCCTTTAGAGCTTCCTAATTGTCCTCCAGTCGTTTTGTGCTGTTCTAATACCAAATCAGCCCCTTGCGAGACAATTTCATGATGTTGGGGATGCTTTTCTAAAGGGGGTGTATTCCGGTTACATCTCGCCATTCTTAATATTCTCATTTGCGATTGAGTTACACTTTCTCCTTCCCTATTTATCCAAGCTAAAGCATCTGTACCATCAGCAGTGCGAAGATACATTAATACACCTTCAGGATCTAAATTTGTTCCTTGATATTCGCGGGTAGAATAGATAACATTAGGCAGATTTTTAATAATGTTCTCTAAATCAGGATCAGCATCTATGGCATTTTTCCAAATTTGAAAAGCTTCCGATGTTAAATCAACCTCTCCATCTTCTGCTTCATCTAAAATACCAGACTTTTCATGATAAAGATCAAGAATTTCTTGATAGGAAAGAGTATCTTCAAAAAATGCCTCATCTGTTCCCACCACATTAGCATTTTCTTGTAATCTTTCCCCTAATCTTCCGCGCAGATTGATTAATTCCTCTACTCCCTCCGCAGGTAAAAAGGAATAACAGAAAATTTCTGCCGCTTTTTGTCCAATTCTATCCACTCTTCCCGTTCTTTGAATTAAGCGAATAATTGCCCAAGGTAAATCATAATTAATAATAATCCGACAATCTTGTAAATTTTGACCCTCACTTAAAACATCAGTAGCAATTAAAATTCTAATTTGTTGTTCTTGGGGAATATTTTGTTTATTACTTTCTGGACTAAACCGATATGCTATTGATGTCGGATCATTTATTTTTCCTGTTACTAATGCAGCTTGTTGAATATTCTCTTTTTCTAAAGATTCTTGTAAATAACGCGCTGTATCTGCAAATTGAGTGAAAATCAAAACCTTCTCATATGCATGAGTTTCCGTTAATAACCCTTGCAAAGTTTGAAACTTTTGATCTAATTTATAACTCCATTCTCCGCAATTATTTAACAACTTCAATAACAATAAAGCATCTTCGCGTAAATCTTTTTTTAATTCAGATTTGAACAATCGAGAATCTAACCATTTAAACCGTTTTTGATATTTGCTTTGATAAAGTTCATAAATAGCTTTTGCTTGACGTTTATATTCCGTATCTTTACTGGTTAAACTTGCAAAACTAATTTCATCACCTTCATCATTTTCATCATCACCTATTTCAAAATCTAAAGCTGTAGAATTAACCGTATCAGCATCTTCATCATTATTGGTAGTATCTAAAAATTCTGCATCTTGTGTACCAATCGGAATATCTAACTTATTTTCTAAAGCATAAAGATAAACATAATTCCGTAAAATGTGCCGTTCTAAAGATTCTAAAAAAGCAATACCACTACTTTCTAATCTTTTAAATAAATTCGTGCGACAAAAACCCATTAACCGTCTTCCCGCACGAGATAAACCATTTAAAATCTGTTGTTCTGTTGCTGTGGGAGGTTGTTTATATTTATCTAAAGTGTAATTTCCTAAACCGTAACGGGGTAAAGATAGAGAATTAATAATTTCGACAACTTCACTAGAGTATAATTTTCCATAATTATCATCATTATTAATCGTAAATTTAGCAGTTTTGGGAATCCGCACAGGAAAATAAGAACGAGTACCATCAGTAAATTGTAAATATTTACGTCCATTTAAAGGATCTGTATCAGCATAATTATTTTTAATAAAACTGCGAGTTCTCCTAATCATATAACGATTCATTAATTGTTGCCAATCTTCAAAATATTCGCTTTTTTCAAATGCTGCTAAAGTTCTCATATCGGTTTGGGGATGTTTGCGTTTAAACTCCATTTCATTCCCCAATTCCCTGATTAAATGTTCGGGTTTAATTCCTAAATATTTTGATTCAGGAACGAATAACCGTAACTGTGCAGATAAGTCAAAATAGCTTTTATTATAAGGAGTTGCAGTCAGTAAAATACACCGACTTCCGCTTTGTTCTATATATTCTTTAATAGCTGCATAACGTTGTCCATCTCGATTTCTTAAATTATGACTTTCATCTATTAAGACTAAGCGAAAACGAGCGGGAATTGTGGGTAATATTTTCGTGACTTGACTAATAGAAATTACTGCACCTCTTAAACCATATTCTTCTCGATATTTTTCCCACATAGAAACGAGATTTTTAGGACAAATAATGAGGGTACTAATTCCCAGTTCATCTTCAATAATTTTCGCTATAGCTGTCCCAACTAAAGTCTTTCCTAATCCTACCACATCCCCAATCATCACACCACCACGACGGTTAACATAATGCGCGGCTATTTTCACTGCTGCTGCTTGAAAAGGAAATAATTGAAAGTCTGAAGGTATTTGATATTGACTTAAACCATCTCGCGCTTCTTGCGATAGATGATAAGCCATTTTCAGATACACATAATAAGGATCAATTAACTTGTCCGTTGCCCAACTTTCATCTATAATTTTTGCTAATTGTTCAGAAATATCTAAACAAAAGTTATCTTCCCAACGTTCATCAAACCAAGTTTGTAATTTATTAGTAGCATCATGATCTAAAATATCAACATTTAATTCTCCCTGTGCTGATAAACCAGAAAAGGTTAAATTACTACTTCCTAAAAAACCGATTGCGGGTAAATTTGCATGATTTTGAGGAACTAAATATAGTTTCGCGTGGAGGGGATGACGTAAATAGAGTTTCACAACTACTTTTTGAGATTTTAATTGTGATTTAAGTCTTTTTAAACCCAATTCATCAGCATTATTTGGTTTTCCGATCATTAACTGTTGTCGAAATTCCTGAACTATGCGTTTTTGCAATTGAAAAGATTTATTTCTATCTATGGGTTTTTGGGATATTCCTAAACCTAATAGTTCCTGAAGTTCATCTTTTGGAAGTTTTTGCATTCCAATTAATAAGCGACAACAATTATTTTCTCCTCCGGTAAATTGTTCAATTTCTTCCTGTATTAATTTCCATCCTCGCAAGTTAAAATAACCGACACAAAAATCAGCCCTATTTGCAGATTGGAGGCTTTTTTTGAGTATAGGTAATAGTTGATCATTAATATTATCAAAAATCCGAGGCATAGTTGTTTATATTAGTTAATTGTCTGAATTATAGCATATTTCCATATCCCCGACTTCTTTGATAAATCTTGTGAATAAATGATAAATTGATGATAGAAGTCGGGGATATTATATCTTAATCTTCAACTTTTGCTAACCAAGCAAGTAAATCCTCCACATTATTAAAATCTAATAATGCTTCACTCAAATCTTCTAAAATATGTAAGGATAAACCAGCAACAGAACCGCGTATTTTCGGCGATATTTTACCAAACCGCTTACTCAACAGTCGCATGACTAAATTAAAAGTTGCTTCTTCTAGTCCTTCTTCTCGTCCTTCTTTCCTTCCTTCTTCTTTTCCTTGTTCCCGGCCTTCTTCTTTAATTTCTTGATAAACTCGTGTTTGTTTGAGTGTGATTCCTAACATAGATTCTACCTCTTGACGGTTGAGATTTTCAAACTTGTACATCATGATAGTTGTGATCATTTCTATTATGACGCTATTTGATGATGATGGTATTTCTTCCTTAGTTTTTGTTAATAAATACCTAGCTGCTTCTGGTGCTTGACTTTCTTCTAAAGTGGTTAATATCATCACTCCTACCCATGTTGGTAATTGATGAATATCCCCCAATTCATCTTAGTAATTGAAACAATAAAGATGGAAATTGTTGGAATAGTTTGTAAAAGATTGTATCTCGACGCATAACATAACTAATTTCTATTAATTAATTGTGTGATTATTATATAGCAATCCAAGAGTCAGATCCCCGACTTCTTAAAGAAGTCGGGGATCTTGGTGGTTAAACCAAATCCCGATAAGCATTTAAAGCTGCATCTTTCACGGTTTCTGCAACAATGGGAAAGGTACTCAATATATGACTAAATTCCCCTTCTGTTAACCCATATAAATGGGCAATTATTCCATCTAATTCGGCGCGGATTTTCCCTCTTTCTCTCTCGTCTGTAACTCCGTTTTTATGACTTCCTAAACCAACTTCTCTCGCTAATTCATCATATTCTGGTGTTGTACAGATTAGTTTGGCTGCACGTTCTACTATTTCTTGAAAATATGGGTCTTTTTCTGTTAATCTGGGTACGGGTAATTGATAAACATAGAACATATTCATATTACGGGATATTTTTAGTCTAACTTCATAATCAATCACAAAGCTATTCAATAATCCACAAATTAATAACAATTCTGAATTATTGCAGCAACTATTAGATAAGATTAAAGAATTTCCACAACATACATTTTTTGGTAAAATGCTAACAATTAAATTTCTAATATTTGTATTTTCCCCTGCTGATCTAAACCCTAATCTATAACGCTGATAATCTAACATTTGCCCCTGATCAACACCATATTTACCTAATACCGCTTTTCTTCCTTCCTCTTCGTCTATCCAGTATCGAGGTTCAGCAAACTTATGGGTAAATTGATGAATCATTTTCCCTTCATATAAAGGTAATCTTCCATTCCCTGCTTCAGTTTTAAATAAATGACTATCATTAGTCATGTGAAATTCAGCAGTTAACTTTAAATTCCATTTATCCTGAATTTCTTCACCCAACAAAGGAAACCGACTCATCTTTTCAGCTATGACAATATCTAAATCAGATTTAAATTCCATTACCGAAATAGAATCAGGAGATAACTGTTTAATTAAATCCACAGAAATATGAATACAATCATGATCAGGAAAACTATTTAACTCTCCCACATCATGACGCATAAACTTAGCAGGAAATGATATTGTACCCTGTAATGGTAGGGGCGAATGGCCATTCGCCCCTACAAGATTTTGAAAAGTCAAAACCACAAACTTAAAACTTTTGTGTACTCCTTCAAAAATAGCCTTTTTATTTTCAAAACAGAATAAACCAGTGATCTTAGTTTGCGAAAACAACATTTCTCGGAGTTGCTTAGTTCCCAAATCTGTATAAATCCCGCTAGGAATCACTAAACCGCATTCACCATGTTGAGAAAGTAAATTCAAACATTGTTCCACAAACAACTTATATAAATTAATATCAGTTCCCTGTTTTTTCCCATTAACCACAGAAATCTGATTAAGATATTGTTCAGCACTTCTAAAATATAAACTCACATGAGGATATTGACTTTGATACTGTAACCAAGCAGCAGCAACTTCAGGATTTGCTAATAACTGCTTTTGTTCCTTCTCAAAAGTCTTAATATCCATCTTATTCTTAGTTACTAAATCACTATATTCCGCAAAAAACTCCTTAGCTTGTGGTTTAAAAATCTCCCAAGGAGGATTACCCAAAATAATATCAAAACCACCCCTAGCAATAATTTGATCAAAATGATAACCCCAATGAAAAGGTTTTAATGCTTCCATATCAGCAATATTTAAAACCCGTTTACTAGCTTTCCCCTTTAACTGCACTTCCTCATATTTAATCTTTAAATTCCCAAACTCATCTAACAACAATTGATTTAACTTAACCAAAGATTCCCGGTTAACATCATTAATATGATGTCTCAAAAATTGTAAACGATCTTCTTGTTCCGTATCTTCAACTTTTCCCGCAATAAAAGCGTGTTCCTTATACATCTTAATACTTTCATTTTTCTCATTTAAAATAGTTTGATAATCCTGCGCTTTTAATTGTTGTAAAATATCAGGGTTTCCCACAATATCAAAACGTTTATCATCAACCCGAATCAAACCAATTAAAGAATTACCTGCCATAATGTTAAAATCAACATTAGGTAAAGGTTCTAAATCATCAACAGTTTTCGCAGAAGCAACCAAACTTAAAAATAACCGTAACTTAGCAATTTCTACCGCTTCCTCCATGATATCCACACCATAGAGATTGTCAGTAATTACCCGCTTTTTGATATAATAATCCAAAGAAGGATGATCTTGTTGAATCTTACTTAATCTAGCTTGATTTGACTCATTTCCCGAAACTTGAATAAAGTCAAAAATGGCAGTATAAATCTTAATTAAATGTTGTAAAGCAGCCACCAAAAAAGCCCCACTACCACAAGCAGGATCTAAAATTGAAAGCTGAGGTAAAATCTCATCTAATAATTGCTGACACAATTGATTATTTTCTCGTTCCCAGTCTCCAGACTGGGAATGCCCTCTTAGAGGTTCTACCTCCTCTATTTTCGAGGCAGAGCCTCTGGGTTCACATTCCCACGCAGAGCATGGGAACGAGGGTACATTACCAATCTTCTCACGAATAAACTTATTAATAGTCCGTTCACAAAGATAATTGGTAATTTCCGGTTTAGTATAATAAGCGCCAAACTCCTTTTGGTTAATATACTTCTCAAAAATATACCCTAAAACATCAGGATTAATTTCATCATCTTTACCACTGGGAGTATCATCTAAATGCCAAGTATAACCAGAAAATAACTTAAATATATCCTCAAAACCACCATCACTAATTCTAATTTTTCCGCGATATTTCTCTTCAATAATATGGGGTAAAAATAACCCACCATTAATATATTTAATTCTACCAATTAAAGCCGCAGTTCCATCTTTACGGAACTTTTCAGCTTTACCAAAACCATCAAAAAACAAAGTTTGTAAAAACTCTTGATAATATAAATCTTTACCTTTGGTTTGACTAACCTTCAACTTATCTTGTAAATAATCAGTATTTCCATGATCTAAAAACCCCTTTTTCTGGAGAAAATAAATAAACATCAACCGATTCAAAATCACCGAAGCATACCAATTAGCATCTTTGATATTATCTATACCTTTAATAAAGGTAACAAATTTCCGATGTTCTAACTGGAAATCATCAAAAAACTTTTTAGTAATCTTTTCAATATCAAAAGCCTTTTGAGTGCGTTGAGTAACATCAGTTAAAGTTAAATTTTCTTCTTCAGCAAAATCAATAAATAAAGATTCCAACTTTTGAGTTAATAACTCTCCAGATTGAGTAATATTAAAAGTAGTTTCCTTGGCTTTAGTTTTATTTGCAGATTCTCTTTTTACCCATTGCCAAACCTGCTTTTCTTGCTTTTTATCAGTATAAATAATTAAATGTTCTTGACTATAACTTGTAACTTCCGTATCAATCTTTTTTCTAACTTTAGAATTGGGTAAAATGCCATTATCAGACACACAATGATAAACCATCATTCCGCGTTTTTGAGCAGCAGCTTCTATAGTATAATTTTCCTCATCTACAGTTAAATAAAGAGGAGAACCATCTGCATAATCCCAACCCAACTCTTCAATAAATAAAGATGTAAAATCAGATGATTGGAGATATGTTTTAACTTGATTGCGATTGAACTTCATAAAATGCACTCCTGGTATATGTACTCAAAGATCACTCAAAGATCCCCGACTTCTCTAAGAAGTCGGGGATCTGAATATTAACCTAAATAATCAATATCTAACAATTGTTCAAGAGTATAAGGACATTCTGCGGGAAAATCAACTTTAAACTTAGTTTTTATCTGCACATATTTCAAAGCCCGATTATAAATATAACCCATCTCATTAGCTAGATAATTACGTAAATTCGTTGTTAATCTATCCTCAAGTTGATAACGAAAACCTAAAATTTCTGATTGCCAATGATAATAATTTCTTTCAGATTCCTCTGTCCAAAATTGTAGTAATAAAAGATGTCTAATTACTTGTTCTAATAGACTTTTAACTGCATTTTTCTTTTCACTTCCCAAATCTTCCAACTCCTCAATTAAATTCTCTAAATCCACCTCATCAAAACGACCTTGTTTCAATAAATCAATAGTTGCTAATAACCATAAATAATCATCTGTTTCATAGAGTTGCTGTAAATTAGTCAAAACATTCATATTTTTACCTCCTAACTTCTTTAATTGTTTCTTTAACTCAATTAGGTAAATAATCAATATCTAACAATTGTTCCAGCGAATAAGGACATTCTGCGGGAAAATTAACTTTAAATTTAGTTTTGATCTGCACATATTTCAAAGCATCAGCATAAAGATTTAGCATCTCTTTAGCTAAATGATTACGCAAATTACCAGTTAAACGTCGTTTAAGTTGATTTCTAAAACTGACGATTTCAGCTTGCCAATGATAAGGATTTGTTTCATTTTCTTCTATCCAATATTGCAATAATAATAAATGTCTAATAACTTGTTCTAAAAGACTTTCAACCGCATTTTTCTTTTCACTTCCCAAATCTTCCAACTCCTCAATTAAATTCTCTAAATCCACCTCATCAAAACGACCTTGTTTCAATAAATTAATAGTTTCTAATAACCATAAATAATCATCTGTTTCATAGAGTTGTTGTAAATTAGTCAAAACATTCATATTTTTACCTCCTAATTTAATTAATTAATTCTGGTTTTTCGGTTATTTTTATGGAAAACCTGGTTCAAAATCATTCAAAGCCCTATTGTGTAGGCATTTCATTGAAAATATGGAAATAATTGTTTATAACCCTTGTCCCGTAAGGGTTTTGTTATCATCAATCCTCAATCACCATAAAAGAGACGCAAGAGCCTTAATTCTCTAACTCAATTAGGTAAATAGTCAATATCTAACAATTGTTCAGGAGAATAAGGACATTGTTCAGGAAAATCAACCTGAAAATTAGTTTTTCTTTTCACATATCCTAATGCCCTTTGGTAAATTTTTGATTTTTCTTCAACTAAATGATTGCGTAAATTTGTGGTTAATTTAGCATTAAGTTGATCTCGAAAACTATAAATCTCAGCTTGCCAATGACCAGAATTTCTCTCAACTTCAATAGTCCAATACTGATACAGTAATAAATGTCTAATAATTTGCTGTAATAAACTTTCTACAGCATTTTTCTTTTCACTTCCCAAGTCTTCCAACTCCTCAATTAAATTCTCTAAATCCACCTCATCAAAACGACCTTGTTTCAATAAATTAATAGTTTCTAATAACCATAAATAATCATCAGTTTCATAGAGTCCTTGTAACTTAGTAGTAAAATTACTGGTAATTGTCATAAATTTACCCCCTATTTACCTCTAAAATAACACACATATAAATAAAGATCCCCGACTTCTCTAAGAAGTCGGGGATCTGATTCTACCAATTATGAACAACTTAAAAACTCTTTGACTATTGCTAAATAAGTTTCTGCGTCTTCCAACATCGGAAAATGCGCCGTATTGGGAATAATATTTAATTGAACCTTATCACTTAAAGCCGCCGCCGTTTTCCCCAATTTAGCCGGAATAATAATGTCATGTTCCCCAGCAATCAGCAAAGTCGGGATAGTTAATTTTGCAAATTCTTCCGGCATTGTTTCCGCTTGTTCTTTACTCACAGAAGTATAGATAGTCCCTAAAGCCGCTTCATAATGGGCATTAACAAAATCTTCTAAAAAAGCCTGACTTTCCGCTTTAGGAATAGAACGATGTAAAAATCTAGCCATAAACATTTTATCAGCCAAAGGAATTTTACTTAACCACTGCGGGCGGAATTTCACCACATAACCACCAAATTTATGAAAAGCAGAAAAAGCTTTTTCATCATATTCAAAAATGCCGCTACAAGTTAAAATTCCCTTGGCAACTTTTTCGGGATAACGATTAAAAAATAAAGTCGCAATAGAAGCGCCCATAGAATGGGCATTAACATAAACACGATCAAGATTTAACTCATTTAATAAAACCGCCAAATCTTCCGCGTATTCTGTTAATTCATAACTTAAATTCCCATTATTTTGGGGTTGACATTGAGAACGACCAAAACCCCGTAAATCATATAATAAACAATCAAAATTATCTAATAAAGCCTCAGCCGTACTTTGCCAATATCTCGCTGAACCAGCCCAACCATGCAAAAAAACCATCACCGGTTTCATAACATTTGATGGTTTTTTCATCCACTCGTAATAATGGTCTACACCCCGAACATTTATATAAGTCATTGCAAGAATTAAAAACTAAGAATTAAAAATTAAAAAATCAAGAGTCAAGAGTCAAAATCCAAATGACTAATGACTAGTGACTAATGACTTTTAAGCCGACTCTGGTTTAGGTAAAGAAGAAGGATGTACTATTAGTTCAGCAGTAGAACGTTTTTCCACCATTTCCTTAGTAATTGTACAGCGAGTCACATCCTTGCGAGAGGGTAACTCATACATTACATCCAGCATCAACTCTTCCACAATACCGCGTAAAGCCCGCGCTCCAGTTTTGCGCCGATAAGCCTCTTGAGCGATCGCCTTTAACGCCTCTGGTTTAAAATCCAACTGGACATTATCCATATTCAGCAGTTTTTGGTACTGTTTCACCAAAGCACTCTGTGGTTCAGTTAGAATTGCCATCAGCGCATCCTCATCCAAAGGATCAACCACAGCCACCATGGGAATCCGACCAATAAACTCAGGAATCATGCCAAATTTCACCAAATCATCTGGTTGCAGATGACGTAATGTATCAGCAGCCCGTTTTTCCTTAGTTTGCAAATCTCCAGGTTGCACAAAGCCAATTGACTTTTTCCCAACCCTCTGATCTACAACTTTTTCTAAACCGACAAAAGCGCCACCACAGACAAACAAAATATTGCTCGTATCAATTTGGATACAATCTTGATATGGGTGCTTACGTCCGCCCTGGGGTGGAACATTAGCAATAGTCCCCTCCAACATTTTCAATAAAGCTTGCTGTACCCCTTCCCCAGAAACATCTCTGGTAATTGAGGGATTTTCACTCTTCCGGGCGATTTTATCAATTTCATCAATGTAGATAATACCCCGTTGAGCCTCCTCCACATCCAAATCTGCCACCTGCAACAGACGCAACAGGATATTTTCCACATCCTCACCCACATACCCAGCTTCCGTCAGGGTTGTAGCATCAGCAACAGCAAAGGGAACATCGAGAATTTTCGCCAGAGTTTGTGCCAAGAGAGTCTTACCGCAACCAGTCGGTCCAATCAGTAAAATATTGGACTTTTGTAGTTCGATCGCATCATCTGTCCCAGCATTGGCATTACCCTTAGACTGAAGAATAGCCAATCGCTTATAATGATTGTAAACAGCCACAGATAGCACCTTTTTGGCTTCATCTTGGCCGATAACGTGTTCGTCTAAATAATTTTTAATCTCTCTCGGTTTAGGGATTTGATTAAACGAGAGATTAGACGAACTGGTACGACGTTTTTCAGTTGGTTCTGACTTTTGCGCCGGTGGTGATGCAGCCGCAGCACTGGTATCCAGCAATTCCTCATCGAGGATTTCATTACACAAGTCAACGCATTCATCGCAGATGTAGACTCCCGGACCTGCGATTAATTTACGTACCTGCTCTTGAGACTTGCCACAAAATGAACATTTTAAATGGGAGTCGTACTTAGACATATCAGCCTCTTATTTCAGAATGACGACGATTTACCCTGCTGTGGGAAGATTTTGTCTAGAAATGACCTGATCGATCAAACCATAATTCTTCGCCTCTTCTGCTGACATGAAAAAGTCGCGCTCGGTATCAGCCTCAATTCTCTCCAAGGGTTGACCAGTATGCTTGGCCATTAATTGATTTAATTCGCCCTTAATGTAAAGAATTTCTCGCGCTTGAATTTCAATGTCAATAGCTTGTCCTTGAGCGCCACCCAGGGGTTGGTGAATCATAATCCGGGAGTCAGGTAAAGACATCCGCTTTCCGGCAGTTCCAGATGTTAATAAAAAAGCCCCCATCCTCGCTGCCAGCCCAAAACAGATAGTTACAACATCGGGACGTATTTGTTGAATTGTATCATAGATTGCCATACCCGCGTAGACAGAGCCACCAGGAGAATTAATGTACAATTGAATATCTTTTTCCGCGTCTTCAGAATCGAGGAAAAGCAATTGGGCAACAATGGAATTAGCTACAACATCATCTATGGGAGTTCCCAAAAAAATAATCCGCTCGCGGAGTAAGCGGGAGTAGATATCAAATGCCCTTTCTCCCATCCCAGACTGTTCTACCACCATTGGCACAATATTACTAGGGCTGCTAGAACTGCCACTAGTACCAATAGGACTCAAGCTGTTGATTGGGTAATTTCCCGACTGCGATACAAGCATACTAGAATATTTAAAAATAAATGGCATGAAATTGTGAACTGTTAACCATTATGCCCTATATGGCAGAATTCAGGAGGTGGGAGTAAGAGGTAGGGGAGTTGGGGGAGTTGGG